>JANYAM010000126.1 GCA_025361365.1 Opitutus sp.
TGAACCCGAGGGCCTGGATGTCCGCGCGCTCCTCCGGGCTCGTGGCATGCCAGCCAGCCGCGGTGGCGAACGCGCCGGGATGGACGAGCAACTCGGCCAGGCGCTTGCGGCTGCGCCGGTGGCGGTAAGCCCAGCCGCTCAGCATGCCGCGCGGAGAAATCACCAGCGGCACGGACCGCCGGCGCGCCGCCTCGGTCGCGTAGCGCAGCGGCAGTAACCAGAGCGAATGATGGTGCACCACATCAGCGGGCGTGGCCTGCAGGTAACGGTGCAGTTCCGGTGAACGCGAGAGCCAGCGCGGCGCCACGCGCGGAAAAGTGCGGACCGTCGCGCGGTCCTCGCCGGCCGCCACGGTCTGGCCCGGCTCCAGGGTGGCCAGCAACTCGACCTGCTCGCCCAACGCGGCCCCGGCGTTGGCGAGGGCCCGCACCGACTTCGACGGCCCGCCGTGGCGTTCCTCGAGGCTCGGCACGATGTGGACGATTTTCATCAAAGGAAGAGGCGGCGGCACCAGCGCTGGAAATAATGTTCCGCCACCCAGGCCACCAACAGCACCAGCGCGGCGTTGAGCGCGGTTTGGAGCGGCACGTTGGTTATGAAGCCCAGCGGGTTGGCATGCAGCACGATCGGCTCATGCAGCAGGTAGATGGCGTAGGTGAGCGGAGCCACCCGGACAAACCCGCCGAACAGGGTGCGAAACCCCGCCCACTTCAGATGATGCCAGATGAGGGCGCCACCGGTGATGAGCAGCGCGGCGAGGAAGTGCCGCAGCTCCAGGACAGGATGGGTGCCAGCTCGCAACGCGACGCCCGCCGCGGCGTCCCGCCAGACTCCGCAACCCAGCACGACCGCAGCCAGCGCCATCGTGCTGAGCGAAACCCCGACAGCCCGGGCGTGCAGCGGACGCCCCGCGAGTTTGGTGCGGGCGAGTTCCACGCCGGTCCACCAGATGGAGAAATAAAGGAGGAAGCGGGAGAGTTGATTGGGCAGCCAAAGATAAATGAGAGCCTGGGAGAGCGACAGGATCGCGACCACCCAGACCTGGCGGGATGCGGAAATTTTCCGACTAATCGGATAGTAGAGCATGTAGAACCACCACTCGTAGGAGAGTGACCAAAGCACCAGGATCCCGGCGTAGACATCCACCCAGACTCCCGGTTTGATGGTAGCCCAGTCCTGCAGCATGAGCATATTGCCGAGTAACACCGGCCAGGAGAGGCGGGGATCAGGCGGAATCTGCCGCTGGGTCAGCAGCAGGCCCAGCAGAAGCGTGAGAATAAAGAGCGGATAAATCCGCACGGCCCGGGCCCGCAGATAGGCGCCAAACGTCAGGCCTGGCTTGTGGGCCGTGGACCAGTGAATCACAAAACCCGAGAGCAGGAAGAATACGATCACCGCCTCCTGGCCGAAATCGAGCAGCCACCGCAAGCCCGGCACGAACAGGTCGAGCTTGTCCCGGCACAAATGACCGGCGGCAATATAGCAGGCGGCGCCGCCGCGCGCGGCATCCAGCTGCCAGAGGGAAACGGGAGCAGGGGCCGGGCTGTGGGCGGAAGAATTCAAGGGCGCTTCACACCGGCTCCGGCCGGGCCTTGACGGGCCGGCAAGGCGAACCGACGCAAACCTGGCGGGGCGGCAGGTCCTTCACCACGACCGAGCGGGCGCCGACGACGCAGAGTTCGCCGATCGTGACACCGGGGCCGACAAATACATCGGCGCCGAGCCAGACGTTGGGGCCGATCACAATCGGCTTCGCGACCAGCGGCATGGACCATTGAGTGAAGTCATGCGTGCCGGCGCACAGGTGGCAGTGCTGGCTGAGGTTGGCGCCGGTCTCGAGGCGGATGCGGGCGAGATTGTAGAGGTTGACGTGCGGGCCGACCATGCTGTGCGGCGCGAGCGAGAGATTCTTGGGGAAGACAATCCGGGCCGTGGGGAAAATCACGACCGGGCCGGTGATGTCGGCGCCGAACAGGCGCAGCAGCGCCGCGCGGAAGCCATGGAACGGGCGCGGACTCCAGCGGAACAGGGTGGATTGGACGACCAGCCAAAGCCAACGGCCTATCACGACCGACTTAGGGTAGGGCGTGGTGCAGTTCTGGCCGAGGTAGGGAGCGCTCACGAGGCGGAGGATGCGGGCTTTGCAGGGGCGGTCAACTGCGTGAAGTCGGCGAGCAGGCGTCCGGCATAGGCGGCGTAGTCGTAGACACTGACGTCCTGTCGGGCCGCCGCGGCAAAGCGTGTGCGCAGGTCGGAATCCGCCAGCAGCCGACCCAGCGCCGCGGCGAGCTGGGCCGCGGCATCGGGGGCGTCGTGGTTGAAGACCAGCCCGTTCTCCCCGTCGCGCACGAAATCGGTGAAGCAGGCGAGCCGCGACACGACCGGCACGGCGCCCGCGGCCATGGCCTCGGCCACGGCGACACCAAACGTCTCACCCTGCGCGGCCAAGCTGGGATAACAGAAAACCTGCAGGCGGTGGTAGACGCCGGCCAGCGTGCGCTCGTTAAACTGCGGGTCGAGCAGATGGAAGCGCTCGGCGGGCATCACCGCCGCGAGTCGGCGCAGCAACCGACTGCGGAACTCGGGCCCGGAACCGCCGCGGGCCACGTCGGTCGGGCCGCACAGGAGCAGGCGCCAGGGCGGCAAGCCGGATTGGGCGGCCAGGAGTTTGAGCGCCTCGGCCAGGAGCAGCAGTCCCTTCTCCTCGTGAATGCGCCCGACAAACCCGAGCACGACTTCGCTGGCCGCGAACGGAGGCATCGTGGTCGGGGCGCTCGCTGCGGTTTCGTTCAGCAGGCGCCAGTCGATGGGATAGCCGTAGAGCCGGGTGACCGGGGCGAGACCGGGGTTTTCCGCCAGCACGCGGTCGCGGACATAGCTGCTCGCCGCCAGCACCAGGGCGATGGCGCGGTAGCGGCGATATTGGCCCTTTGGCATGCGGCCGGTCATGATGACCACTCGCCCGGCGCGGGGCTTCAGCCAGCCGAGCCAAACCGGCAGCGCCACGGCGTTGACCACGACGATGTCGGCCGCGGGCAGGGCGAAGAACACCCGCCAGCTCCACCAGAAATCGAGAAGCAGGTTGCGCAGCAGGCTGCTCTGGTGGTCCCAGCCGGGCAGGCGCACATGCCGGATGCCGTCCTTGGTCTCATCATGGGGAAAATTCCGCCAGCGGCGTGAGATCATGGTCACTGCGTGGCCGCGCGCGGCAAATTCCTGGCCCAGCCGGTGCCAGGATTTTTCCGTGGCGCCGCCGCTCACGGGCGGGAGAGGCAGGAAGAAACCGCTGACGATGGTGATGCGCATGATTCAGGGCGGTGGCAGGCTGGCCACGGCGGCGAGCAGGCCGTCGCTGGTCTGCTGGTAAGTGTAACGCGCGACCTGGGCGAGCGCGTTCCGGCGGAGCCGTTGCATCTCCTCTGGTGGCGTGTGCAACGCGGCGCGCAGCGTGGCGGCCAGGGCGGCCGGATCCGTCGTCGGGAAAACCCAGCCCGTCTCGCCGGGCGTGACCAGATCGCGCTGGCAACCGACCAGGTCGGAGACGAGGCAGGGCACGCCCAGGTGCATAGCCTCATTCACCGCGAGACCCCAGGTCTCGTAGACCCCGCGCGAGGGCAGCGCGAAGATGTTCGCCAACCGGTAGCGCGCTGGCATCTCGCTCTGGTTCGCAAAAGGCAGGAAGCGCACGAGGGCCGCGGGGTGCGCAGCCGCGAGTTCCTGCAGTCGTGGCCGCTCGTCGCCGTCGCCGACGAAGACCAGCGCGTCATCCGGAGTGGCGACTTGCTGGAAAGCCGCGAGCAGCTCCACCGGTTGCTTGGCCGCGGAGAACTTGCCGGCGAAGAGCACCACGCGCTTGCCCGCGAGGCCGAGGTCGGCCCGCAACTGGTCCGCGGCGGCCTGCGTGGCCGCCTCCGCAGGGTTAAAGTGCGCGGCATTGACCGAGTGCGGGGCGAAGAAGAGCTTCTTCTCCGGCACGCCCAGCGCACGGAAGTAGTCGCGGTTGGCGGCGCCGACATAGGTGATCGCGGCGAACTGGTGGTAAAGAAACCGGAGCAGCTGGCGGCGCACGAAGGGCAGGCCCGCCCGGCCGAGCACGTGCGAATCACCGCGGAAAAGCAACGGGACGCCGTGGCGTCGCGCCCACCAGATCGCGCGCTGGTGCGAGCGCCAGTTGTAGCCGAAGAGCAGCACGGCGCCGGGCTGCCACGCGGCGAGGCGGCCAGCCAGCGCCGGATTGTCGAGGCCGGCGAAATGATGCGTGCCGGGATCGCGCGCCACGTTCGGCACGAACTCGGATTCATAGCCGGCGAGGAGATCCACGTCCCACTGGAAGGTGGTCCCGAACTGCCGGTCGCGCTGTGCGGTGACGCCGAACTCCCAGAGGTAAAACACGCGGAACTCGAGCGGCGTGTTTGCCCGCAGCCAGCGGAACCACGGGCTGTAATATTGCACCGGGTGCGACAGGATGATGGCGAGACGGCGCATGTGGTCAGAAGCCGAGCAGTCCCTTGAGCACCATGGGCACGCCGAGGACAACGAGGACCGCCTGCTCGAGGGAGGAGACCCACGCGGCCATAGTGAGCTCGGCATTCAATGACCAGGCGGTCAGAAGGATCATGAAAAGGCCGGCGAACGAAAACATCGGGCTGAAGGTGGACCAAATCTGCAGCTTCTTTAGCGCGCTGCCCCAGAACAAACCGAGTAACACCGCCCCCAGCATGCCAAAATTGGCGTAGGCCTCGGCGAGGAGGCCGAAGGCGATGGTGGTGTTGTTGGTTGCATCCTCGTCCTGCAGCCCGTAATAAATCCCCAGTTGATAAGTGGCGACATGGGCGCGCGGTTTACCCGGCCAAAACAAACGGGGGATGAGCTGCGGCAACACATGGCCGTAGGTCTGGCCGTAGAGGTAGTCCTGCCGCGAGGGGGTGCAATTGATGATCAGGCAGAGAATGTGCATCAGGGATGTTCTCTCTAGCATCTTCTGGCTAACCGTCTTGTCCCCGCTGGTCGGCTGCAGCCCGTAGTCCACCCACTCGGAGAAAAATTCGGGCAGCTGGGTGAACGTCGGCGGCGGAGCGCCTTGCTCCCAATATTTCTCCCGCATCCTCGTCTTGCCCGTATGCAATACCGCCAGCACCGCAAACGTCAGGCCCATCGCCAGCCACGGAACACGCTTGCCCCCCGAGAGGTAGCCGAGCAGGGCAATCCCCGTCAGGCTCATGGCGCCGATCAGTAGCAGGCCCACGCTCATCATGATCAACTGCGGGATCAAAGTGCAGAGCAGCACGGCTTTTTCGATCTGCGTCAGCTCGCCGCGCCCCCAGCGCTGCGAGCTGACAAAGGTGCAGAGGATGCCGATGCCGTAGAAGACGGCGCGCAGGCCGCTCTCCAGGTCAGGGGGCACCCAGGTGGTGAACGTGCTCGCCCAGACATAAGCGGTCGAGAGGATGAGACCGTAGACGATCAGCTTCTCCAGCTGGCGCGTGACGAGCGATTCGAGCCAGAATCGCGACCGACCCGGCAGGCCGCGCACGGTGACATAAGTCAGGATGGCCGTGATCTCGTAGAGGATGACGGTCAGGCTGGCCGCAGTGATGACCTCCGGGCTATAGCCGGCCAGCTGTTCACGGGCATTGAGCACTGGCAGGGCGTAGGCGTTGGCGCAAAGCGCGAGGATCGTCTCGAACACCGGAAACCGGTTGCCGCCCGATTTGGCCCAGAGCAGCGACGGGACGGCCGCGAGCGCGAAGATAATGAGGCCCAGGACCAGGTGGAACGGGTCGTCGACGTTGGCTTTGTTGGCCAGGTAACAGAGAGTGCCAGCGAGGATGACCGACGCGGTCAGGAACAGTTTGCGTCCTCGCTCGGCTTCGCCGCCGCCCAGCAATCCGTAGTTCTGGGGCGTTTCACCAGGCAATGGGGTGGGGCTGAGGTATTCCATATTGCAGGTCAGGTCGCGGAGGCGGCGGTCAGGATTTCAAGTTGCCGGGCGGCGACGGCGCGGGCGCTGTAACGCTCCGTCGCGGCCGAAGCAGTTTGCGCGGACCGGCCCGCGGCCAGCTCGCGCAATTGATTCACGGTGGCGGCGACGCTGGCTTGGTCCGCGCCGGACGGCGAAAAGATGACGCAAGATTGGCCGAGCTGGCGCAGTCGCTCGATCATGGCGCTGCCGGCGGGCGCGAGCGCGAGCACCGGCCGGCCGGTCCCGAGCAAGGCCACCAGCTTGGAGGGCGTGAATGCCAGGTCGGTCGAACCGAAGAGGAGGTTGGCGTCCGCCTCGAGACTCACCTGCAGGGCGGCAAAATAGCGCAGACGGCCGGGCTGCTCGCGCACACAGTCCAGCAAACCATATTGCGTCGCGAGGGCGAGCGTCGCGGGTTGGCTCTTCTCCGCGTAGCTCGTGCCAAAGAAGTGCACGGTTACGGGCACGCCGGCGCGGCGGACTTCCGCGAGCGCGGCAAACAGGACCGCCACGGCGGCCAGCTGCCCGGGCCCGAGAGCCCCGGCAAAAGCGAGACGCAAGCCGCCCGCCGGCAGCAAGTGCGGCCGGCCGGCCAGCGTGGCCCGGAGATGCGCGAGGTCGGGATCGGGCGAACCGAAGGGCAGCTCAATGGCCGGGGTGGCGCGCAGGCCGGCATAGCGGGCGCGCAGAGTGTCGCTATACGCGTCCGAGACGGTGATCAATCCGGCGACGCGGCGCATGGTCCATCCCTCCAAAGCGCGGCCCATGATCTGGGCCACGCGGTATTTCCAGCCACCCGGCGGCGGCGGCGATCCAGGACGTTCGTAGTAGTCGGTGACCCACGGGTCCTGCAGGTCGATGACGTAGGGGACGCCCGTCAGCATCCGCCAGAGCCGGCCCAACGGCAGCACGATGAACATGGTCGTGGAAAAATAAACCACATCGTAGCGCCGGCCCCGGAGCAGCCGGCGACCGGTCAGGAAAAGCCAGGGCAGGGAGCGCAGGGCGACGTTGTTGACGCCGAGCAGGCCGGTCCACCGGCGGGAATGGCAACGGGCGCGCACGACGCGCACCGCCGGAGGCAGTGTCGCGCTCAATTCCGGCTCGACGGGCGCGGTGGGCGTGGGATCGGCCACGGTCAGCACGGTCACCTCCCAACCGGCCTCGACAAAATATGGCAGGGCCACGCGGACGCGCTGCATGTCCGGTGTGTTGACCGGCGGAAAATGCGGACTGACTATGAGGACGCGCTTGGTCACGGGGATCCGGCGGGGCGGAGCAGTTTGATGTCCCAGGTCTGGTGCTGGTCGTTGACCACGACGCGCGCCAGTTCCGGCCGGGCGTGCAGCTCGATGCGGCGCCAGAGTGCCACCCAGTTGCCCGAACGATAATAAGAGACGACCAGCGCGCCGCCGGGCTCAAGCCAGCGCAGGAACGCGGCGACCAGCGCACCGGGATCGCGGGCATAGCCGACGGCCTCGCTGAAGACGATCACGTCGAATTTATCGATCGGGCGCCAGGTCTCGAAGTCACCCTGAACGAACTCGCAGCCGCGCAAGCCGAGCGCCCGGGCGCGGGCGAGCGCTTCGGGCGAGAAATCGAGCCCGACGTAGCGACGGAACGGATGGGGCTGGAGCAGTTGCGCGAGACGGCCGCTGCCGCAGCCGATATCTAGAACGGCGGGCTGCGCGTGGGATTGCATGATGTATTCCACTGCGGCCGCTTGGCGTGGCTGCTCCGCTGGCTGGTCGAAATGGGCCCAGGCACCCGACCGGTATTCGCCATCGGCAACCGCCGGGGCGATGGGCCGGCCATAGCCGGCGGGCTCGAGCAGCAGCTTGTGCCGGAGCCGGGAGAGAAGGCCTTGGGGGCGGAGGTTCACGCGGAGGGCATCTCGTAGCGGAAAAAGAATTCCGTGTCGGCGAGGAAGATATCAACCAGTTCGGGCGGCAGGGCTGCCGCCGTGCGCGGGTCCAGCGGGGCGATCTGCGACTGGTAACAGCGGATGGCTTCCTGCTTGGCCTGGCGGTAATCCTCCAAGGGCAGCCGCCGGCAGTCCTTGGTGTCCCGCCAGCGGTGCAGCAGCAGCACCGGGTTCCACCACGACCAGACCGGATACTGCCAGATGTCCAGCCGCAGCTTGGTGCGCGCCAGCGCATCCATGACGAACCCGAAGGTGGCGTCGTGCTCGCTGCTGCCGTCGGGATTGCACGGCAGAAAAATCTCCCCGGGCGCGATCGGCCCGAGCAACCCCGCCAGCCGCGCCACGAGGTCCTCGCGCCGCGCGGCCGTGATGGTCTTCAGCGAGCCGTCGGGCTCGTCCAGGAAATGCACCGCCTGGCGCTCGACGCCGAGGCAGGCCATGGCGCGCAGGGCTTCCGCGCGCCGCAGGGTCGAGATGTCGGCGGGCCCGAGGCGGGGATGGCCGGGATGGGAGGCGGAGCCGTCTGTGATGAAGATCACGTGCACGGGCAGGCCCTCGCTGCGCTTGCGCGCGATGATGCCGCCGCAGGCCAGCGTCTCGTCGTCCTGATGCGGGGCGATCACCACGGCGGGCGCGTCGCGCAGCTGGTAGGGCTTGCTGCCGACCTGGAGCAGGCCGCCGCAGAGTTCGATGGCGATGTGTCGCAGGAATTCCTTGGCGCGCTGGCGGCGGAGCGAAAGGGGATGCATGGCGGTCAGGCGAGGGCGCGCGCCACGGCGGCAAGCAGGCGGGGGGTTTCGCGTTCCCAGCAGAATTCGCGCTCCGCCGCGGCGCGGGAGGCGAGCTGGGTCGCGCGCAGGCGGCGGTGGTCGCCGAGCAGGGCGTCGAGCCTGGCCGCATACTCCGTGGTCTCGTGGGCGGTGATCAGCAGACCGCAGTCGGGTGCCGCCGCCATGACTTCCTGCTGGCCCGCCGTGTCGGTGGCGATGACCGCGAGCCCGGCGTTCATGTATTGCAGGATTTTATTGGTGATCGTGATGTTGCGGTTCAACGGCCAGCGGGGCTCGAGCGCCAGCCCAATGTCGAACTCGGCCAGTTTGAACGGCAGCACCTCGGGCGTCACCAGCGGGATGAAATGCACGTCGCCGCGCCGCGCCTCCGGCAGCCGGGCCAGCAGCTTCTCCCGGTAGCCCCCGCGCTCGTCGCCGAGCAGGTAGACCTTGCTCGGCTGCGTGGTGCGGGCCCACGCGGCGAAGAAAAGCTCCAGGCCACGGCCCGGGCCGATCGTTTGCGAGAACCAGATGAAACTCGGGGCGCCGGTGCAGGCCGGCTGGTCCACCCGGCTGCGCGGCTGCAGCGGGAAGCTGTTGCGGATGACAATTGGCGGCGGGCAATGGTAGGCGCCGGTCAGTGCGTCGGCCATGCTCTGCGCGGTGGCGGAGGAATAGGCCGCATGGCGCAGCGCGAATTCCTCGGCGTAACGGAGCAGTTTGAGCGGGCGGCTCTGCCGGTCCGCGTAAAGCAGGTCCTCGGAATACCAGTCCTCCACGTCCACGGCGACACGCCGGCCGTCCTGGATGAGATGCTGGGCGGCCCAGATGGGAATCTCCGTGTGGACAATGGTCAGGTCGGCGGGAAAACCGCGGGCGAAATTGAGGAGCGCGGACGCCGGACCGAGGGTCTGCGCCGTCTCAATCTCCAGCTCGCTGCACACGCGGCGCGCCACCCAGGTGGCGCCGCGCTGGAAGAAATCCGCCAGGCGGGCGCGAGGGGAGTCGGCCGCGTAGTCGAGGGTGATCCGTTTGACCGGCAGCCCACGCATCAACTCGCGGTCCATGCGCTCGAACCGTTCCTGCACCGAGACGCTCATGACGGTCACGTCGTAACCCGCCGCACCAAGCGCAGTGGCCTCCTTGAGCACGCGCGGGTTCCGGCAGAGGTGCGAGGCCGTCAGGATGAGAATGGTCCGGGGCGGGGTCATGGGACGGCCGAACCAGGCGTGGCTTCGACATAGAGCGATTCACAGCACCGGGCGGGTGTGTCAATCAACAGCCGCGGATCCGCCCCTGCGCCGAAGCGACAGCGGGTCACCTGGGCGAACCCGGCGGCCCCGAGCAGCTGCGCCAACAGCGGGAAATCAAAGATGGTGCGGTGGCCGAAGAGCGACTCGCGATCCTGGTAGAAGATCCGATTCACACTGACCATGGGTGTCCAGCCGGGCTGCCGGCGCTCGGCTGCCTCATAGGGGAAGGACTGCGTGTTGTCGCCTTCCCGCTGCCGCACATAGGTCTGCAGGTAGAGTTCGCCGTCGGGCACGACGATCCGCGCCGTGCCGTCGGGCCGGAGCACCCGCCGGATCTCGCGCAGCAGTTTCGCGGCCCGCTCCGGCGGGAAATGCTCGAGGCAATGCTCGCTGAACACGCCGCGCAGCGAACCGTCGGCAAACGGCAGCCCGCAGCCGATGTCCCAGCACAGGTCGACGCCGGGATGCCAGAGGTAGTCGAGGTTTATGAACCCGGCGTGGGGGTTGAGCCCGCAGCCGATGTCGAGGTAGACGGCGTCGCGGACCCGCGGGCGGCGGAGCTGGAACCGCCGGTTGCGGATCAAACGGCCGACGACGGCCTGGACCTTGGCGTAGGAGGTCAGCGGGCGGCGAAAAGAAAATTTGCTCAACGGCATGGGCGGGTCAGCGGCCGAGGTAATGCTTGAGGCGCCACACGTTTTTCCACCCGAGGACGCGGGCCAGCGCGGTGGTCTGCGGTCCCATCGGCGGCGGGCCGAGTGTGCTGCCCCCGAGCGCGGTGACACGGGCGTCGGCCTGTTGCATCAAACCGGCCGGCGCGGGAAAGAAATCGTGGATGAAGCGCTGGAAATAATTGGCCGCCGCGCGACGGGTGCGGGGCGAGTCCTCGGCGGCGAGCAGATGGTCCGTGATCAGCTCCAGCGAGTGGAATTGTGAGCGCCTGGCCCGCTCGCCCCGCTGCTGGCTGAGACTGCCGGCCAGGCCCGAGCGGTAGTAGCTGCGGCCGACCGGGCAAAACACCATGTTGGCGCCGGCCAGCGCCACGCGGCAGAAATATTCGCCGTCGTCGTTGAGGGACAGAGACTCGTCCCACGGGCCGGCGCGGTCCG
Source organism: Opitutus sp. (assembly GCA_025361365.1). Taxonomy (GTDB): domain Bacteria; phylum Verrucomicrobiota; class Verrucomicrobiia; order Opitutales; family Opitutaceae; genus Lacunisphaera. Next base: position 11,019 of record JANYAM010000126.1, read on the forward strand.
CGACGGCGCGCGGCACGAGCCAGGCGCTGGGATGCATCATCGCCCCGGTATCGCCGGCGAGCACCAGGAAATCAACCGGCGCGAAATCACGAAAGACCGCCGCGTCCACGAATTGCGCGGCGGCCGGATCGGACGCGAAACGCCCCCAGGTGCATGTGGCCAGCGTGCCGGCGGGCTTGACGCGCAGCAGCTCGACCTGCGCCGCAATCTTGTCCGGCGAAATCAGGTCGTCGGCGTCGAGGAACTGGATGAACTCGCCGCGCGCCTCCCGCAGGCCGCGGTTGCGCGCAGCGCTCGCCCCGGCATTGGGCTGGTCGATGACGCGGACGCCGCGGCCGGCAAACGCCTGCGCTAACTGCAGACTGCCGTCCCGTGACCCGTCGTTGATCACGATGATCTCGAGGTTCGCCCACGTCTGGGCCAGCGCCGACTCCAGCGTTTCGCCCAACCAGCGCTCCGCATTGTAGCTGGGGATGAGGATACTGACGAGCGGGGGCATGCGGGGGCTCTAGCGGCGCCGGCGCAAAGCGCGGGATTTTCCGGACACGGTGAGGGCGATGGAAACCGGGTTCATGGCGCGGAGGGGAAATCGCGCCGCCAGTTTTCCTGGAAATACCAGCGCTTAGAGTTCGCGACGTAATGGTGCATGACCGCGCGGCATTCCCTGATCTCGGGGCGCGTGGGCAGGGTCACATAGTCGGCGGCTGGCGCAATGGCGCAGGGGCGGTCTGCTACCAGCATCGCAATGAGCGCCTGCTCGAGGTAATAGCTGGTGCGCTCCCGGGCTATCAGCGTGGCACACCAATGCTCCAGTCGCTCCCAGTCGAGTTCGCTGCTGTTTAATCCGGTCAGCCCGACGTTGACCAAGTCTGCGACGGGGGCGTCGGCCAGTTCATTCATGAGCGGACGGGAGTAACCATACGACGTCTCGCAGTCCACGGCGTGCAGCGGACGGTCCGGCGTGGCGAGCCAGTCGAGCAGGATTTGCGGGCGCCGAAAAAAGAGGAGGTCGGAATCCAGCACGAGTTTCCAACCGGTGCCGCCGAGGTGAGGGTCGATGAGTTTGCGGATGTTCGGGTAGTTGAGCCAGCGTTCGCGCAGCGCCGGATAGCGGGCTGCGGGGAGGAATTCATCCAACCGGGCGACGGTTGCGGAGCGGTCCACGAAGCGGGTGGCCGGGAAGAGCCGGACCAGGGGGGCCTGAAATTCCCCGGTCAGCGAACCATCATCATAGATGACCGGCTTTAGCGGTCGTCCGGAATGGCGGGCCAGGGTCCAGAGGCAGAACGCGGTCTGATACCAGAAGCGGCGGCCGGTGAGCAGGTGGAGTTCCAGCGGCATGCCGGCCGCGGGCGGCAACCGCGGCAGCGTGTGCGCCGCCGCCTCCATTGCCTGGCGGCCGCACTCGGTGCGGCGTTCCTGCCACGGGCCGCCGTTGCGCAGCGAGTCGCGCATCTGCGCGACCGGCGTGTGGTAGAACTTGAGGAGAAACTGGCCAGGGGTCATGGCAACGGAGTTTGCCCGGGCGTCTCAGGCTTGGCCTCCGCCCGGGCCGCCGTCAGGGACCGCTCCTCCTGCGTCCAATGACTGGGGGCCTGGGCGGTTCCGAAATTTCCCCCAGCCACGCGCAGCCCGCGGACCAGCAACCGTACCAGCTGGCGGAGCCAGAGTTTCCGGCCCGCGAACCCCGCCACGGGACCCAACCCGGGAACGTAGGCGCGGGCTCCGAGTTGCGCATTCAAATCGCGGCTCAACGCAGGAAGATCGCCCCGCCCGTGGACGAGCCGCACCTGCCACATGACGTAGTTGGGGGTGAGCGCGAGGAAGTGGAATTCGCTGGGGAGCGGGGCGACGCGCGCGGGGCCGCGAAAGGCGGACCAGCGAAAGGCCGGCTGGTCGGACACAAAACCATGGGAAGCGTGCAGCCGCTGGTAGTCCGCCCGCCAGGACTGGAAAAAAGCCGCCGTTGCGGCGGTGCGCCGAAACGCGATGACGCCGGTGTTGAACTCGGAGAAAGCCCCGGGCACGCCGGGCAGCTGGTAGTGCAGCCCACGGAGGGTTTCAGGGGTGGCGGCGAGGTCATGGGTTTCGAGCACGTCGAACAGTTCCGAAAGATCGCCGCTGACATGTGTATCCGTATCGAGGAAGACGCAGCGCTCAAACGGCGCTTCCCAAGCCAGCAGCTTGTCGATCGGCCGGTGCTGGACGTCGGTGCGCACCAGCACTGTGTCGAAGAGATGCGCGGCATCCAGGGGCGGCGCATCGGTGACCAGGGCGATCCGGGCTGCCGGCATGGCGGCGCGCAGGGAGGCGGCCGATAAGCACGCCTCGGCGATATAGCGGGCTCCGGTCGCCACGTAGACGAAACCGCGGGACTGGTTGGGCGGGTTCATTGCGGCCATAGTACGGTGATGCCGTTGCTTCGTTCTGTGGCAAACGTGGCCACGCGGAACCGGTCCTTGCGTTCATAGACGGCGCGACGCACGCCGGAGGCGGAGAGAGAGTCGTGCAGCACAAGGCAGCCGCCGGGGTTGAGGCGCGCACCGTAATGGTCGATCTCCTGCAGCGTGCATTCGTAATCGTGCGAGGTGTCGATAAAGACGATGTCAGCCTTGGCCGGGAGCGCCGATTGGACCGCGGGGTCGGTTGACATGCCCTGGTGGGGCTGCCCCTGGGCCTCGAGTCCCAGACGGCGGAGATTGGCGCCGGCCGTGTCCAGATAGCGCCGGTCATAATCAAGGTAGTGCACACGGCCGGCCGGATTGGATTTGGCCAGCGCAAGGGCGATGTGCGCGGTGGACCAGCCGACGAAGCAGCCGAGTTCGATGACCACGGCGGCGCGCCGCGCCGCGGCCAGGCGGCCCAGGAAGCGGCCGACTGAGGGTTCGGAGGACCAGCCGGCGGCATAGGCGTCGGCGGCGGTGAAATCCGCTTCGCGCAACACGGAGAAATCCGGGCCGGAGAGCGGCGAGCCCGTGGCCAGCGCGGCGAACTCGAAGGGCTCCACGTCGGCGCAAACATCCCTGATGCTGAGGCCGTATTGCTCGGCCATGGCTACAATGTCGGTGTAGATAAAGCGGCGCATGAGCGCCGTGCGAAGGAGGCGGAGGCGGGCGGAAATGTTACTCATGGCGGGGAAAGGCTGATGCGGCCCTCGAAATGTCCGCAGGCACCCTGCCAGCGGATCCGGGCGGCGGGGGAAGACCAGGCCCGGTGGGTGAACCAGGCCTTGGCCTGGCGAAGGTGCGCGCCGGCGGCGGTGAGCGGCGGCCAGGGGTTGGCGTCATACCGGGCGAGAACCTGCATCCAGGATTTCTGGATGCCCCGGTTGAGCCGGGCGAGATAACCGGCCTCGAGCCGGCCGGCGGGAATGAGGTGGGTGAGCACTAGCTCGGGAAAATAACCGACATTCCAGCCGGCTTGCATGATGGAGAGCACAATGTCGTTGTCCCCGCCGGAAGTGAGTTCCGCGCCCCGGCGGTCGGTGAGGGAGGAAGCGGCCTGCGCCAGCCAAGGCCCGATGGCGGCGCGACGCAGTGCCATGCCGGCGCCGATGGGCGCGAAATCGGGATAGACATTATTGATTGCACCGGTCGGGCGCAGGCCGGTGGAAAGGAGCGGGGCCGACCCCAGGTCGCGCAGGGCCAGCAAGGCATGGAACTCCGCCGTCCAGGTGGGCGGCGGAGCGGCGAATTCCGGCAGGGATTTACCGCCGAGCGCACCAACCTTCGGGTGCGCGGCAAAAAGCCGGAGGACATCAGCCAGGTAGCCCGGCGCGAGCACATTGTCGTCGTCGACCAGCACAATGAATTCCCCGCGAGCCTCGTCCAGACCACGGCGGCGAGCGGTGGTGAGGCCGAGCTGGGGTTCGCGGACGATGCGAAGAGAGGCGGGACCACCCGCGGTTGCGCCCACGGGGGGGGCGGAAGCGTTGTCCACCAGCAGCACTTCCCACTCGGTTGCGAGCAGAGTCTGCGCGTCCAGGCCGGCGAGCGTGCGTGCGAGGCGCGTGGGCTCGGGGTTGTGCGTGGGAATGATGACAGTGAGCACAGCAGGGGTCAGCCGCGGTTGCGCCAGCGCCGGGCCATCGTGGCGAGCGCGGGCGGGATCCATTCCCGCCAGCGCAGCGGCGAAGGATGGGCGCGGGGATCCTGTCGCAACCGCTCCGGGGCCAGGCCGGCGGCCACCAGCGGGCCGTGGCACCACGGGGCGGTGTAGTAGGCGAGGAGGTAGGGTTGCAGTTCCGCGGGATGATTGGCGAACAGGGTCTCGAGCGCCGCACGGACATCAAGGCCACCCTGCCGCGCGAGCGCCAGGATCCGGTTGGTTGTGCCTGTCATCCAGCGGCGGTGGGCTGCGTCGTCGAATCGTTTGATATCCTGCGCGGCGTGCTGGCGCACGAAAAGTTCCGGTTGCGGGTGATACAGCAGAAGTCCGTGGCGGCTGAGCTCGGCCGTCAGATGGCGGTCGTTGTCCATCGGATTATCCAGCTGGTAGATCGGCGCGGCCGCGCGCAGGGCCGTGGCGCGGGCGACCAGCGAGGAGTAATGGCCCAGCGCTCCGCCGAGCGTGGCCAGGAGCACCTGCGGATGCGTGAGCGTCCAGGTCGTGGTGTCGATCAGCGGCCGGCCGGTAACCGCCCAGAAGAGCCCGTTGTCCTGTTGGCCGACCACGCTGGATTGTTCGCCGATCACGCACCAGTAGCCGCCATAGCTGACGGCCGCCTCCGGTTGCCGATCCAGGGCGCCCAATGCGCGCTCCAGGTGACCGGGCCGCCACCAGTCGTCATCATGCAACACTGCGGTGTAAGCCGTGCCATGGTCGTGGCTGAACAAAGTGTGCGCATGCTGCAGGGTGCTGAGGCGCGGTTCACGCATGACATGCTGAATCGGCAGATCGGGAAACCGGGAGCACACTTCCCGCGAACGGGGGTCGCCCAGATTTTCGGAGACGATCACCTGGGCGATGCGTGCGCGGCCGGTCTGCCGGTGCACCGATTCCAACGCGGTCCGCAGCGTGTCCGGCCGGCCGGCGGTCGGAATCAGGATGGTGAGGTCGCGCGTCATGCCATTGCTCCGGGGTTCAGCTGGCCGCCGGCTCGGCCACGATCAGGGTCAGGTCGGCTTCCTGCCAAGCGACACCGGCCGGCCGGCCCTGGCGGGAGATTTCGGCGACGGCCTGATCGAACACGGCTCGGAATTGCTGGAGATAGTAATCGTTCCGATAGACCACCAGCACGCGGCTGCGGCGGTCCAGCCCGGCGAGCCGGCGTTGCAACTTCGCCAGCTGGGGTGCGGCCTCCATGGTTTGATCGAACAACAGGAGTTCGGTCCCCGCGGGTGGGCAGCGATAGGCCGCCAGGCTGTAATCCATCGCACGGAAAACCACCAGCAGGTCGCCTGGCCGGCAGCCGGCGTTCGTGGCGGCGGCGAGCCCTCGCAGGCCGGCTTCCGGGAGGACGGCGCGGCGCGCTCCGGGTGTGGCCGCGAGGCTGGCATAGATCACAACCGCCGCCGCCGCCAGCGCGCGACGCCAGGCCACCGGATGCGTGCCGATGCCCCGGGCCAGGCCCGCCACAAAAAGCATTAGGCCAGGCAGAAGTGTGCGCGCCATGATCACGTGTTCGAAGACACATGAATAGGCGATGACGGTGGCGGAATAAATCAGGGCCGAGGCCAACAGCGTCCAGGCCAGCGGATCGCCTTGACGGCGGTTCCAAGCTGTGGCGGCGGCAAAGATGGCGGCGGCCAGCGCCAGGCCCAGCACGGGCCAGCCATTTCCGGGTGCATGCCGGGCCGCGGCATCGGCCAGCCATTGCACTTCTTCCCAAGAGACTGCATCGCGTAAGGCGCGGCCGACCGCCGCGGCGTCCGCAGGCATCCACCAACCGCCGCCCAGGGTTTCCGGCGGGGTGATGAAATAATATTTGAACCACAACGCCAGCAGGCCGGATGGCGCCAGGGGCAGGAGGGCGGCAATCCACGCCCGCGGGGGAAGGCGGTGGACTGGCCAGAACAACAGGGGGGCGAGGGCGAGCAGGAAGAAAACGGTGATCAGGTGCGTGGCGGCTGCCATCATGAGCACCAGGCAAAGGGCGACCCGGGTGCGCAGATCAGCCGCCTCGCGAAAAATACTCACGGCGAGAACGAGGGCGGTCGCGAGCAGCAGGAAGAGCAGCGCGTAGGATCGCAGTTGCTGGGAAAAAAGCACAAACCCCGGCAGCGCGGCGATGGCCGCGCCTGCGACCACCGCGGCCGCCGGTGTTTTGCGGAAGGAACCGATGGCCAGGGCGAGCAGCCCGAGGCCGCAGCCCACGGAAAACAGCCGCAGGGCGGTGAACGAAGGCGTGATTTTTTGCACCAGCCGCACGGCGAAATAATAGAAGGGGGGATGAACGTCGTGCTTCGCGGTGTTCCAGAAGTCCGGGGCGGCGGATTGGGCGACGGTCCACGCCTCGTCAACGGTGAGGCTGCGCCCTAGTCCCAGGAGGCGGAGACCGAGGGCGGCACTGATCAGCAGGATGAGCGCGCAGACCTGGTAACGGACGGAACCGAAACGGGAGCCGGGGGCCGGCGAGGTCGGCAATGAATTCACAGGTTCGGCGCTGCCGGGGCGCCCGGGCGGTAACCTTGCACCTTGGCGGGCGTGCCGTGGGCGATGGCTCCCGGCGGAAGGTCCTTGGTGACCACCGCGCCGGCGCCGACGATGCAGCCGTCACCGATCGTGACTCCGCCCAGCACCGTGACACCCGCGCCGAGCCAGACATCGCGGCCGATTCCGGTGGGACGCAGCACGTCGGGTTGCGAGCGGATGGGGGTCGCGAACGGCGCGATGGTATGATTGGAGGACAGGATACGGCAATTCATCGCAATCAGGGTGTCGGCCCCGATAGTGACGCCCCCATGGCCATAGATGACGGTGCACGGTCCGACGAAAATATTCCGGGCCAGCCGGATGGAGCCCCCATAGGGATGCAGGATGACGCCGGTGGCCAGTTCGCATTCATCCCCGAGTTCGATGACCCCGCGCCGCGGCGCGGCGGAGCCAAGGCCGAGATCGCAGCCCGGCCCGAGCCGGCACCCGTCGCCAATCCGCGTTCCCGTGATCCCCGCCAACGCGATGCGGACGGAAGATGCGAGACGGCGGGTCCGCTCCAAGAGGCGGGCGAAGAAGGTCGTTTTCATGCGGTGGCGATCGGGAAAAGCCGCGGCCGGGCCAGTGATTTGAGGGTCAGGGCAGGTTTCTCGACCAGATGCCAGCTGAGCGCGGCGCACGCGAGGGCCAATGTGAAGCCGGCCCCCAGGTAGACGGTAAATCCATGTTGGGGCACCTGGAAGTGGGCGAGCACCTGCTGCACCGGGTAACCGTAGACATAAATGCCATAACTGTAATCGCCGCCGACTTTCCCTTCGAAGCCCGACAGCCACTCGCGGTGCGCGATCCAGAGGAGCACCGGCGGCAGGATCAGGGGTGAGATCCAAGGATGAATCCGGAAATGCCAGCTGGTCACCAGAAGCAAGGCCAGCCCGAGGACCAGCCAGGCGGAAAAAAATCCCGGCAGGAGATTTCTCACCCCCACGGCCCACGCCGCCCCCGCCAGAAAATGCAAGGTGAGCTGCTTGCCGGGCGTGTCGTAGAAACGGGGCAGATATCCGCTCACGCCACTCAACGTGCCAAAGTGCAGCAGGATCAGGCTGGCAATCAGGGCGGTGCCGGTCCACTTCCACCGCGTAAGCAGACCGAAGAGGCCGAGGCCGGCGATCATGAGATAACACGCCCCTTCATAAAAAAGCGTCCACAGCGAACCGTTCCAGTCGCCCGGCCAAGCACCACGATCGGGCAGATAGCCAATCGCAATTTGCGAGCGTGGGAGCACGAGATTGTGCCAGACATATCCCCAGGCACCGGGCTCCAGGCTGAAAAAAGGGACTGACTTGTTTCCATCCAGCCACAGCAGCGGGGTGAAAAGAAAGGCCGTGACGAGCAGGCACGCCCACATCCCCGGCGCGAGCCGGAGCAATCGGTTCCAGGCAAACCGTCCGAGGTGAGGCTGCCGGCACCAACTTACCGCGACCAGCCACCCGCTCAGCACGAAGAAACACTGCACGGCCAGCTGGCCGGCTGTCATGGTGCCGTGGCTCCAGCGGTCCAGCGGCTCGGGGCCAAATCCGCCGAGGTAGAAAGCATGGGTGTAGAGCACAAGCACCGCCAGCAGCAGGCGGAGGGCGCCAATCGAATTATGCCGGGCGGAAATCCCACCGGCATCCGGCCCGGCGGGGAGATTCTGCGAGGTGGGCAACTTCATGCGACCGGGGTCAGCCGGCTGAGACGGACCAGCGCCAGGGCAGGTCAACGGGCCCGATGAAATCCAGCCGCGGGGTCTGCGGGTAGAAGTGCGGCGCCACGTAGTCGAATTCCAGGGCATCGCGCTTTTCGTCGTAATCCTGCGTCCCGTCACCGAGGTAGAGCGTGATGCGGTAGGTGTCGCTATGCAGCGGCAAGTGGTCGAGTTCGATCGTGACGAGGCCGGCGGCCAGCGGTGGCGGGGCCCAGCCGTCCCCCTGCATGCGGCCGTTGGACCCGGAGATCGGCTGGCCATATTTGCTGTGCAGGATGATGCCCAGGATGGGCGGATTGAGCGGGAAGGGGGACTGGAAACCGACTTGGATGCGCAACCGGCCGCGGGCGAGGGCGGCCTGGTCGATCGAGGCGGACGTCAGGTGCGGCTTGGCGGCGGACTGGGCGGTGAACTTGGCCGGTTCAGTGCCCGAACCCAGGTAGGCGGACAAGCACTCGTTCATCGGGCCGGCCTGCACGACGCGGCCCTGCTGCAGCCAAAGGCCGGTGCGGCAGATCGCCTGCAGGGCGGCGGTGTTGTGGCTGACGAAGAGGATGGTGCGGCCCGAGGTGCGGGCCACGTCCTGCATCTTGCCGAGGCACTTCTTCTGGAACTGGGCGTCGCCGACGGCGAGGACCTCGTCGACGATCAGGATCTCCGGCTCGAGGTGGGCGGCGACGGCGAAGGCCAGGCGCACATACATGCCGCTCGAATAATGTTTCACCTGGGTGTCAAGGAAGCGCTCGACCTCGGCGAAGGCGACGATCTCGTCGAACTTCCGCGTGATCTCGGCGCGCGACATGCCGAGGATGGCGCCGTTGAGGAAGATGTTCTCCCGGCCGGAGAGCTCGGGATGAAAGCCGGTGCCGACCTCGAGCAGGCTGGCCACGCGGCCGCGGATGACGGCCCGGCCGAGGGTGGGCTCCGTGATGCGCGACAAGACCTTCAGCAGGGTCGACTTGCCCGCGCCGTTACGGCCGATGATGCCGACCACGTCGCCTTCGGCAACCTCGAACGAAACATCCCGCAGCGCCCAGAATTCCTCTGCGTCACTCTCCACCCCAGTGCGACCCGTCAGGCGGCGGAATTTCTGCACCAGCGAATCGCGCAGGGTGTCCTGGCGCTTCTCATGGGAGAGATAGTAGCGTTTGGCGAGGCCGGAGACGGAAATGACGGACTGGCCCATGGTCAGATAATGTCGGCGAACGTGCGCTCGGTGCGGCGGAAATACCACAGCCCGGAAACGAGGAGCAGCGCGCTCATCGCGACGGACACACCGAGGTTGACCGGGTCGAGCGCCGGCTCACCGTGCAACAGGCACCAGCGGAAGCCGTCGATCGCGCCGACCATCGGGTTGAGCGAATAGATGAAGCGCCAGTTCGGCAGGTTGGTCGAGCTGAAGCCGACCGGCGAAAGGAAGAGGCCGACCTGCAGGAGGAACGGCACGACGAAGCGAAAGTCGCGGTATTTCACCGTCAGCGCCGTCAACCAGAGTCCGGTGCCGATGGCGGTGAGCAGCGTAAGCACGACAAAGAGCGGCAGCAGCAGCACGCGCCAGTCGGGCATGAACTGCCACCAGACGCAGAGCGTGGTGAGCAGCACGAGCACGACGCCGAAATCGATCAGTGCCACCGCCACCGACGACAGCGGAACGATCAGCCGCGGAAAATAGATCTTGGAGATCAGGTGCGTGTTGGCCACGAGGCTGCCGCTGGCATTGGAGAAGGCGGCGGCGAACAGCTGCCAGGGCAGCAGGCCGCAGAGCACGAGCAGCGGGTAGGGCACATGGCCCGCCGGCATGCCGGCCAGTTTGCCGAAGATAAAGGTGAACACCGCGAGCGTGACGGCCGGCTGGATGAGGGCCCAGAGCACGCCGAGGGTGGTCTGCTTGTAGCGCACCTTGATGTCGCGCCACGCGAGGAACCCGAGCAGCTCCCGGTAGCGCCACAGGTCGGCCCAGTAGTGGCGGCTGGCGCGGCCGGCTTCGAGGACGAGTTCGGGCGTGGCGGGTTTCTCCATGGTCAGGCGAGGGTGGCGACGAGGCGCCGCGTGAAGGCGGGGAAAGCAAAGGAGTCGGCGTGCCGCCGCACAACCTCCGAATCGCGCGGGTGGCGGACCAGGTCGGCCACCGCCGCCGCCAGGTCGGGGATGTTGCCGTATTCGACGAGCTGGCCGGGGGCTTCGGTGATGACCTCGGGCGTGCCGCCCGCGCGCGCACCGAGGCAGGCCTTGCCGTAGGTCATGGCCTCGAGGAAAACCAGGCCGAAGCCTTCCTTGCGGCTGGGCAGCGCGAAGAGGTCGCACACCGCGTATTCGGCACGCAGCGCCTCGTCGCTGAGCGGCCCGGTGAAGTCCACCGCGAAGCCGACGCCGAGGCGCTGGACCAGCGCGGTCAGGCGTGGGAGGTCGTCGCCTTGGCCGACCACGCGCAGCCGCGCCATGGGAAAATCGCGGCGCACGAGCGGCATCGCCTCGATCAGGGTATCCACACCCTTATAAGTGTCGGTGGCCGAGAGCCGCGAAACCGTGAGGATGCGCGGTGTGGCGAACGGCGCCTGGGACAGCTGGTCGTTGAGGGCCGGCGCAAAATAGGGGTCGAGCGTGTTGGGCACGACGAGGAGTCGTTCCGCCGGGAGGCCAGGGAAAAACCGCAACATCTGGCGGCGCGTGTATTCGCTGATGCAGAGGATGCGGTGCGCGCCGAGCAGCGCCCGGCGCTCGAGCAGGCTATAGGGCCGCCAGACCTCGATGCCGTGGGCCACGAGATAATAGCGGAGCCGGGGGTTAAGGAATTTGGCGAGCCGCGCGATCGGGAGCTGGTGCAGATGGCCGCAAACGAGGACGTCGGTCCGCCGGCCCAGGCGAATGGTCTCGCGGATGAAGCGCAGTTTGCTCCGGTTGCATCCGACCTGTTCACCGAGCTGCGATCCGCTGTAGCGCGGCAGGCGGGGATCACGGCCGGGCTGATCGTTCAGCACCAGCGAATCAACGCGGCCCGCCGGACCGGCCAGTTCGCAGAGCGCCTTGAGGTAGAGCCGCATGATGCGTGCGATGCCTCCTTCGTGGAGGAACAGCTCGGGCGAGAGGAGCAGGGCCTTCATGGGGCGCGGCGGTTGGCGAAGGCGATGAGCACGGCGAGCGTCCAGACGCGCGACCACGCCCGGGTGTCGCGGCCGGTCTTGTAGTTGGCCCACATCTGCTGGACCTCCGCGGCCTGGAGCCAGGGGCACGCGCCGAGCGAGGCGGTGGAGAAGGTCTCGTCGAGGAACGGCCGCAACTCGGCCAACATCCAGAGCGCGAAGGGCAGGGTGAAGCCCTGCTTGCGGCGGTGGCGGATCGCCGCGGGCACCAGGTCGGCGGTGGCGTCGGCCAGCGCGCGCTTGGAGCGCGCCGGGTCGTATTTGAAGTAGGACTGCTGGGGCCACAGCCACTCGAGCAGCTGGCGGTCCACAAAGGGCACGCGCAGCTCGAGCGAATGCGCCATGCTGAAGACGTCGCTGTCGCGCAGCAGCACGTCGGCCATGTAGGTGCGCAGCTCCCAGGCGCTGATGATCTGGAAGGCGTCGGCGCCGATCAGCTCGAAGGCGAAATCCTCGAGCATCGGGTGGTTGGGCCCGAGTCGCTCCGCCTGGGCCCGGGCCTCTGGCGCGAGCAAGGCGAGCCGGGCCGTCTCCGGCAGCACGCGGCGCTGAAGCGAGGCGAGTTCGTGCAGGTCGCGGGCGTGGGCGAGAAAGTCGGCCAGCTTGCGGGCCCGGGTGCCGGGGCGCTCGCGCAACTGCGCCACCACGGTGCGGCGCAGCCCACCCGGCAGCCGGCGCCAGAACGGGAGCAGCCGCTGGAGGCGCGGGAGGTCGCGGAACGACGGGTAGCCGCCGAACAGCTCGTCGCCGCCCAGTCCGGACAACGCGACCGTCACGCCGCCGCGGCGGGCCGTCTGGCTGGCGTAATAGGTGTTGATGCCGTCGCCGGTCGGCTGGTCGAAACTGGCGAGCAGGTGCGGCAGGTCCGCGGCGACGCGCGCGCCGGTGATGAGTTCCTCGTGATGTTCCGTGCCGAACGCCTGGGCCGCGAGCCGCGCGCTGGCCTGTTCGGAGAAGCCGGCCTCGCCGAAAACGAGCGAGAAGGTCTTCAGCTTCGTCGCGCCACTCCGGGCCATCAAGCCGACGACCGCGGTCGAGTCCATGCCGCCGGAAAGGAAGGCGCCGACGGGAACGTCCGCCACGCGATGGGCCCGGATGGAATCCTCCAGCTGGTAACGCAGGCCGCTGACGAAGTCGTGGTAGTTGGTAGCGATGCGGCCGGGTTGGATCGGCGCGGGCAACTGCCACCACTGGCTGGTCCGCACGCGGCCCGCGGCATCCACCGTGAGGCTGTGCCCCGGCGGCAGGTTGGCGATGCCCCGATAGAGTGTCCGAGGCGACGGCACGCTGAACCACGCGAGGTATTCGCCGACGGAGGTGGGGTCGATCTCGCGCGGCACCGCGCCGCTGGCGAGGAGCGCGTTCAGTTCCGAGGCGAGCACGACGCCCGCATCGGGTAGCCGGGCATAATAGAGCGGCTTGATGCCGAGCGGGTCGCGCGCGGCGAAGAGGTTTTGCTCGCGCGCATCCCAGACGGCGAAGGCGAACATGCCGCGCAGCCGCTTCAGGCAGGCTGCGCCGTACAACGCGTAGGCCGCGAGCAGCACCTCGGTGTCGCATTTGGTGCGGAAATTCCAGCCGCTGAGCGCCAGGTCGGTCTGGAGTTCGCGGTAGTTGTAGATGGCCCCGTTGAAGACGAGGGTGAAGCGCCCGTCGGGACTGAGCATCGGCTGATGTCCGTTGGCCAGGTCGATGATCGCCAGCCGGCACATGCCGAGGGTCGCGGACCCGTTTGAATGCACGCCGCGGTCATCCGGTCCGCGATGCTGCTGGCGCTGGACCATGCGGTCCACCGCGGCCTCGCGAGTCGCGAGGTCACGCTTGGGTGAGACCATTCCGGCTATGCCGCACATAAGGAAAACACACCAGGGACGGCTTCGCCCCGTCGCTTCCCGAATTCGGAGGCGCCGAGACGGCAATCAGCTCTATTCATTCGCAAACAAGTGGCCGGTAACCGGCCGCCCTCATGCAATGGGACAAGCCCCGGCGTGGCAATGCCGATTTTGACGCAAAGCCTTAAAGGCAAATAGCTTTGCTGATTTCCGTCGCTTTGTCAGCGGTGCTCAGCAATGCAACCAGATGCAGGCCGAATTCCACCGCCGTGCCGGCGCCACGGGAGGTGGTAATTTTGCCATCCGTGACAATGCGTTCGGCGGCGAGGATGGCGGGCAGCTCGTTCGCTACCGAAAAATGCGCCGTGTAACGCCGGCCGGCCAGTAGCCCCGCGTCATGCAGCACCGTGGGCGCGGCGCAGATGGCGGCCAGCCACCGGCCGGCCGTGTGTTGGCGCCGGGCGATCTCGAGCACGCGCGCATCAGCGCGAAGATTTTTCACCCCGGCGCCACCGGGCAGAAATACGAGATCAAAGTCCTGCGCCTGGACGGCGGACAGGGCTGCGTCCGCATGGGCGGTGATGCCGCTGCGGCCGGTGGCGTGGCGGTTCTCGTTGAGGGATGCGACCGTGACTTCGATCCCCGCGCGGCGCAGCAGGTCGACGGGCGCCAGCGCCTCGATTTCCTCGAAACCATCGGCAAGCAACACGAGCACGGTGGGCATGGTGGAAGTGAACCACTAATTGGCACTAATGGGACATTAATCTTCGTCCCCTGTCATCCTGAGCGAAGCGAAGGATCCAGTCGGGCGCAGGAAACTGGATTCCTCGTTTCGCTCAGAATGGCAGGCAGGGGACTTCGGTCTGGATTAGTGGGAACTTAGTGATGATTAGTGGTGCCTTCCATGTCCTCCCTCTCTGGCAAACGCCTCGTCATCTTCGGCTGCGGCTATGTCGGCTCGGCCCTGGCCCGCGCCGCGCTCGCAGCCGGCGCGCAGGTCGAGGGTCTGACGCGCAACCCGAAGAAGGCTGCGGCCTTGCGAACCGCCGGCCTGGCGAAAGTCGTGGTGGCCGATCTGTCCACCGTCGATTGGCACGGCCAGATCGCGGGCGGGGCCGATTTTGTGGTCAATTGCGTCAGCTCGGGCGGACCCGACACGTATCGCCAGTCCTATGTGGGCGGCATGCAATCCGTGCTGGCATGGGCGGCCCAGGGCCCGGCGCCGGTCAGCACCTTGGTCTACACCAGCAGCACGGCCGTTTATGCGCAGGGCGAAGGCGCGGTGGTCGATGAGTCCGCTCCCGCGGACGGAGCCACGCCCAACGGGGCCATCATTCGCGAATCCGAGATTCTCCTGCAGCAAGCGTCGGTCGCGGCCGTGCGCCGGCATTTCATCTTGCGCCTGGCCGGTATCTACGGTCCGGACCGGCATCACCTGCTCGACCAGCTGCGCGCCGGTCTGCCGGTGCTCGGAGGTTCCGGCAGCCACCGGCTGAATCTGGCGCATCGCGACGACATTGTCGCCGCGATACTGGCCTGTCTCACCGCGCCGGCGGCAATCGGCAGCGGCATTTTCAACGTGGCCGATTCGGCGCCGGCCTCACGGGCGGAAGTAGTGGGCTGGCTGGCGCAGCGCCTCGGTCGTCCGGCGCCGGGCTTCGACGGTTCGACCACGGCCCGGCGGGGCGGGGCGCCGATGCCGGACCGGATTATCAGCAATGCCCGCATCCAACGGGTCCTCGGCTGGCAGCCGCAGTATCCGGACTACCGGGCGGGGTTTGAATCGATCCTTGGCACCTCTTGAAAACGTAGTCGGAGCAAACCGGTTTTTAGCCACAAAAGAACGCAAGGAACACAAAGACCATCCAGTCAGGCCGTTCTTCCTTGCGATCTATGCGTTCCTTCGTGGCTAAAAGAAATTTCCAGGAAATTGTGCGTGATTAGTGTCGGTTAGTGTTCATTAGTGGACTCAAACCCATCAACCCAATCCAATCATGGCCGGCGTAGGCAAACTCCTCAAACAAGCGCAGAAAATGCAGAAACAGATCGAGACGTTGCAGTCGACGCTCGAGACGCAGGTGATCGACGTGTCCAGCGGCGGCGGCGCCGTGCAGGTCAAGATCAACGGCGCGGGAAAATTCCTGGCCATCAAGCTGGATCCCGAATTCCTGAAGGAGGATGTGAAGCTCATCGAGGAGACGCTGCTGCAGGCCACGCAGGAAGCCGCCGCAAAGGCCAAGGAACGCAACGAGGCGGAGATGCAGAAGATTTCCGCGACGTTCCAGATGCCCGGGATGTTCTGAGGAACCGATCAGCCGAACACCGCGGATGACGCTGATGAACGCGGATCGACTGCAGGATTTGGTTTTAGCCGTGCCTTTATCCGCGTAATCCGCGGGAAATTCTTCTCATGACTCCCGCTCTTGAAACCCTGCAGAAGCAGCTGAAGCAGCTGCCCGGCATAGGCTACCGGTCGGCCGAGCGCATTGCGCTCCACCTGCTGGTCGAGAAACCGGGCCGGTTGCCCGAGCTGGTCGCCGCCCTGCAGTCCGCCGCGCAAAACGTCCGCCGCTGTTCCGTGTGCGGCAATCTCGCCGAAGACGAGCGATGCGCGGTCTGTGCCGACGAGCGCCGTCGCACCGGCCAGGTGTGCGTGGTGGAATACGTGCCGGATCTCGCCGCCATTGAGCGCTCGGGCGCCTTCCGCGGCCGCTACCACGTCCTGCACGGCAAACTTTCCCCGATCCGCGGCGTGGCGCCGGAGGATCTCAACCTCGCGGCGCTGCTGACACGCATCGCGTCGGGCGAGATCACCGAGGTGATCCTGGCGCTGTCCAACGACGTCGAGGGCGAGGCGACCTGCCATTACCTGACCGAGCGGCTGCCCAAGACCGGCGTGCAGGTGACGCGCATCGGCTTCGGCCTGCCCAGCGGGGGCGGGGTGCTCTACGCTGACGCCGTCACGCTGAAGAGCGCCCTCGAGGCGCGACGGGATTACACCTGAGCATAGGTGGAGGGCCCAGCTCCAGCTGGGCCGCGGCTCACCTGGAGCTGAGCCCTCCATTTCTAAGGGCGATTCGCGTCTTGCCCGATGGCGTGCGGCCGCTTTTAGTGCCGGCTCGGTTCTTTGCGGGCGTAGTATATCGGTATTATGCGTGCTTCCCAAGCATGAGAGGAGGGTTCGATTCCCTCCGCCCGCACCAGCCTTCGCCAAACCTGCGGCGGGCAGGCCAGTTTTCCGTTGGTTAACCCCGAAACCCCAGATCCCATGAAATACCCCAAGTCCATCGTCGCCCTCGTTGTCCTCGCCCTGCTCGCTGCCACTGCCTCGTTTGCCGCGGATGACAAGAAGAACACCACGGTCTCCAAACAGGCGGGTTGCTGCGCCAAGGCCGCAGCCGCCGGCAAGACCTGCGAGCATGAATGCTGCATCGCGGCCGCCAAGGCCGGCAACAACTGCGAAAAGTGCCACGGCAGCGGCAAGATCGAGAAGAAGGAAGAGACCAAGAAGTAACGCTTCCGTCCCCCACGCCATGCAAGCCGCGCACCCGGAAGGGGCGCGGCTTTTTTATCCGCGATCGGCGACGACTTTGTCCGGCTGCAAGCCGCGCCAGCGCGCGATGACCCGTTGGGCGATCGCGTCCGGCGCGAGGCCGTAGGCGGCGCGCAAGATCTCCACGCTGCTGCCGTGCTCGACGAACTTGTCGGGCCAGCCGATGCGCTCGACCGGGGTCGGGCAATGCGCTTCCTGCAGGGCCTCGAGCACCGCACTGCCGAAACCGCCGGCAAGCACGTTGTCTTCCATCGTGACGAGCAGCGGGACAACGGCGGCCTGACTGAGCAGCAAATTACGGTCGAGCGGCTTGATGAAGCGGGCGTTCACGACGCCGACGGAGATGTGCTCCTCGCGCTCGAGGCGCTGGGCGAGCTTGAGGGCGTCGGCCACCATATTGCCGATGGCCCAAATGATGACGTTCGTGCCGACCTTGAGGACCTCGGCTTGCCCGACGGGCATGAGCGCCGGCTCGGCCTTGATCGCGGCGCCGGTGCCGGCCCCGCGCGGGTAGCGGATAAAGCCGGGCCCGGGCAGGTGCAGTGAGGTGTGCAGCATGTCCACGAGCTCGTCCTCGTCCTTCGGCTGCATAACCGTGGCGTTGGGCACGCAGCGCAGGTAGGAAATGTCGAACAGTCCGTGGTGCGTCGGGCCGTCGTTGGGCGAGAGGCCGGCGCGGTCCATGCAGAACGTCACGGGCAGGTTCTGCAGGCAGACGTCGTGGATGACCTGGTCGTAGGCGCGCTGCAGGAAGGTCGAGTAGATCGCGCAGACGGGGCGGAAGCCCTTGGTCGCGAGGCCGGCGGCAAAGAGCACGGCGTGCTCCTCGGCGATGCCGACGTCGAAGAACTGGCCGGGCACTTCCCGCGCGAGCTGGGACAGGCCGGTGCCGGCGGGCATGGCGCCGGTGATGCCGAGCACCTTGGGATTCGAGCGGGCGAAGCGCGACAACGCCGCGCCGAAGACGTCCTGGTAGTTCGGCGGCGTGCCGGGGATGGCCTTGACGCTCTCGCCGGTGTCAGGATCGAACGGGCTGGCGCCGTGGAATTTCTCGGGCGAGTTGACGGCGGCGTCGAGGCCCTTGCCCTTCTTGGTCAGCACGTGGATGAGCACGGGCACGTCGCAGTGGCGGGCGAACTCCAGGTTTTTCTCGAGCGCCTCGAGGTTGTGGCCGTCGACAGGCCCGAGGTAGCGCAGGCCGAATTTCTCGAAAAGGGACGACTCGACGAAGAAGTCCTTCGTCTCGCGCTTCCACTTGTGGTAAACCTTGTTCATCTCGACGCCGGTCGGGAAGCTCTTGAAGAACGCCTCGATGTCGTGGTGCAGCTTGTTGTAGGTCGGGCTGGTGCTGATGCGGTTCAGGTAGCCGGAGATGGCGCCGACGTTCTTGGCGATGGACCACTCGTTGTCGTTGAGGATGACGATCAGGCGCTTGGTCGAGCTGACGACGTTGTTCATCGCCTCGAGGGTGATGCCGCAGGTGAAGGCCGCGTCGCCGCACACCGCCACCACATGCTCGGCCGAGCCGCGCAGGTCGCGCGCGGTGGCCATGCCCAGCGCAGCCGAGAGCGCAGTGCCGGCGTGGCCGGCGCCGAAGGCATCGTGCTTGCTCTCGCTGCGGTAGAGGAAGCCCGAGGCGCCGCCGGTCTTGCGCAGTTGGTGAAAAAATTCGCCCTGGCGGCCGGTGAGCAGCTTGTGCACGTAGCCCTGGTGGGCGACGTCGAACACGAACTGGTCCTCGGGCGTGCTGAACACGCGGTGCAACGCGATGGTCAGCTCGACGACGCCGAGGTTGGGACCGACGTGGCCACCATTGCGGGCGGTGACCTCAATCAGCTCGTCGCGGATTTCCTGCGCGAGCTGCGGCAGCTGGGCGGGCGCGAGGGCCTTGACGTCGGCCGGGCCGGCGATGCGGGAGAGAAGGGTGGGAGACGGAGAGGTGCTCATCGAGGGTGGCGCGGACCGCTTATTCGCTGCGGCTTGATTCAAACGGCTCGAAGGCGGCGCTGCCGTCCTTGCCCTTCTTCAGCTTCTCGATCTTGAGCTCGGCCTCCTTGAGGCGGCCTTCGCAGACCTTGAGCAACTTGCTGCCTTCCTCGTATTTGGCCATCAGCTCGGCCAGCGGCACCTCGCCCGATTCCATCGAATCGACGATGGCCTCGAGCTTGGCGAGCGCGCTTTCGAAACTGAGTTTGGCGGTCTTGTCTGAATCCACGCCGCCACCATGCGCCGGGAGGCGGGGATTTCAATCAAACTTTGGCTGGAACCAAGCCGGGGATAAATCGCGGAAGCAGGGGAGGACGAAATAGCGAAAGGTTCTTGTAGGAGGGGCTTTAGGCCCCGACTTTCCGATGCACGTTGTCGGGGCGTAAAGCCCCTCCCACACCGCTTCTTCGGGCTGGCGCAGTCTCGAAAACCTGTTCTCCATTTTGCCCCATGGATTGGCTGCTCCCCTCGGTCGTTGCCCTCATTGTTCTCCGCTTCCTCGCCCAGCAGGCGTTGGAGGCGCTCAACCGCGCGGAGGTCCGTCGCCATGCCGGCGCCCGCCCGGCCGCGCTGGCGGGTGTGATGGACGACGCCACCTACGCCAAGTCCGTGGACTACACGCTCGCCAAGAGCCGGTTCAGCTCGGTCGAAACGGTGTGGGAAGTCGTGGTGCTGTTCGCGGTGCTGTTCAGCGGCGTGCTGCCGTGGCTGTGGACGAAGTTCAACAGCCTCGCGCCCGGCGCGGCATGGAGCGGTGCGCTGTTTCTAGTCGGCACCCTGGTATTGATCGGGCTGCCCAACCTGCCGTTTGAATGGTGGTCCCAGTTCCGCCTCGAGGCGCGCTTCGGTTTCAACAAGAGCACGCTCAAGCTGTGGGTCATGGATCATGTCAAAGGCTGGCTGCTCGCGCTGGTCATAGGTTTTCCACTGGCCTGGGGTCTGCTCGCGCTCGTCGGCTGGGTGGGGACGTATTGGTGGGTGTGGGGCTTTGCGCTGCTCTTCGGCTTCCAGCTGCTGATGATTGTGCTCTATCCCAAGCTCATCCTGCCGCTCTTCAACAAGCTCACGCCGCTGCCCGAGGGCGACGCCCGTGCGCGGTTGCTCGCGCTGTCCGAGCGCACCGGCTTCCGCGCACAGACCATCGAGGTGATGGACGGCTCGAAGCGCTCGGGCCACTCCAACGCTTTCTTCACCGGCTTCGGCCGCTTCCGTCGCATCGTGCTCTTTGACACCCTCATGGCGCAGCTGGCGCAGGACGAACTCGAGGCGGTGCTGGCGCACGAGATCGGCCACTACAAGCGCGGCCACATCCCGAAGCGGCTCATTACGGTCGGCGTGATGCAACTCGCAGCCTTCGCGGCCATCGCCTGGCTGAGCCAGGCCGCCTGGTTCAACGCCGCGTTCGGCCTGCCGGCCGGTGCCACGGCGCCGACGTTCCTGCTGTTTGGCCTGCTCGGCGGGCTCGTGACGTTCTGGTTCTCGCCGATCGGCAACCGGGTGTCGCGCAAGCACGAGTATGAGGCGGACGCTTTCGCCAAGAACGCCATGAGCAGCGCGGCCCCGCTGGTCGGCGCGCTGCGCAAGCTCTCGCAGAAGAATCTCTCGAACCTCACGCCGCACCCGCTCTACAGTGCCGTGTATTACTCGCACCCGACCCTGGTCGAGCGCGAGCGGGCGCTGCAATCATAGGCATTACACAGGAGGTAACAGAGGAAAGGCAGGAGATTTTTAACCACGGATGGAACCCGGATCAGCACGGATACTGACTTGCCCTGACTTGGTCCCATCCGTGTCGATCCGTGCAATCCGTGGTCCAAAACGTATTCTCCGTTCTTTCTGTTCCCTCCTGTGAGAATTTCCGCCTGGTCGCCACTTATGACCACTAATTAGGCACTAATCGGAATTGGGATTGGGCCGTTCTGAGATTAGTGAGTTCTTAGTGTGGATTTGTGGTGCCATCCCTTTGCCTCCTCTGCGCCTTTTTGCGGCCAGTAGCCTGCTCGCGGTCGTCGCTTCGGCGGCCATCACGATCGCGGCCTACAATGTGGAGAATTACACGCTGGCCGATCGGATGGTGGACGGCGTCTACCGGCCGGCCTATCCCAAGCCCGAGAAGGAGAAATCCGCTCTGTGGGAGGTCATCGCTGGCATCAAGCCGGAAATCCTCGCCGTCGAGGAGATGGGGCCGCAGGCCTACCTGGAAGATTTTCAGCGCGAGTTGAAGCGGGCCGGACAGGACTTCCCTTACGCGGTGGTGCTGGAGGCAGCCGATTCGGACCGCCACGTTGCACTGCTGTCGAAGCTACCGTTCAAGGAAGTGCGGCGGCACGCCAAGGTGCCCATCCGGTATTTGGGCAAGAGCGGCGTCGTGAAACGGGGCGCGCTTGAGGTGATCTTCGCCACAACTGAGGGCGACTTCTCGGTTTTCGTCGTCCACCTCAAGAGCAAGCGCACCGAGCGGAAGGACGATCCGGAATCGGCACAGCAACGGGCGCTCGAGGCCGAGGCCGTGCGCGACCTGGTGCTGTCACGCTATCCCACCCCGGCGAAGGGCAGGTTCATGGTCGTGGGCGACTGGAACGACACGCTCGGCACCCGGCCGGTGCGGGCCATGCTGAAGCGCGGCGACACCGTGATCGGCGAGCTCGCCGAGGCGATCGATTCGCGCGGCCAAGTCTGGACGCATTTCTACCGCCGCGAGGCCACCTACAGCCGGATTGACTACCTGATGGTCTCACCCGGCCTGAAGCCGTTCGTCGTCGAGAACAGTGCCAGAATCTGGGACGGCCCGCGCACCGGCGCCGCCAGCGACCACCGTCCGGTCTACCTGCAGCTGAATCTCGAGGCGGCCAAGTAGCGTCGCGTTGGCTTTCGCGCGTTGTCAGCCCTTTTTTTCAATCGGCGCTCGCTTCGCGTTCCAGTCGAGTTTGACCGACGCGCCGCCGTCGTGGCCGGGTGCCTCGATGGTGCCGCTGATCGCGTCGCCCGCCAGCTTGCCCTGATACTTCACGATATACTTGGTGCCACCAAAATCGCGCACCACTTCGAAGGCGATCGCATCTTCCTTGAGGGAAGCGTTGCTGATCGCGGTATCGCCAAATTGATTCGAATAGGCGCCAGCGAGCTGGCCGTCTTTCACTTCGAGTTTGAGCGTGGTGGGGATGTCGCCGTTCGGTGAGTGGGAGGTCCACTGCCAGCTGCCGGTGGGATCCGCGGCAAGCGCGGATGTCACACCGACCGCGAGGAGCAAACAGAGGAAGCGAATAGTTTTCATGGGATAGTTGACCGGCGCGAAAGAGTCGGGCTTATCGGGAGCGCGTGGCAACCGAAAATCCCAGTCCTGAATCGCCGGCGCGCGTCTACTGGACGGCGTTTGTCGGGCTGTTCTTCGATTACTACGATCTCTACCTGTTCATCTATCTGCAAAAGGTGCTGGAGGGCTACTTCGCGTTGACGGAGTCGCAGAGCGACTGGCTGCAGTTCACGGGACTTGCCGGCGTCGGCTTGGGCGCGCTGGTCTTCGGTTATTTAGCGGACCGCTTCGGCCGCGGTCGGATGATGCTGGCGGTCTTCGGTGT
>JANYAM010000138.1 GCA_025361365.1 Opitutus sp.
TAGCCCCATTGGTATTTGGTGGCGGAGGGCGCATGCACCCGCACACCGCGCCGGGCCCAGACCCGGCGGATCACCGGCAACAGTCCGTAGCGGTGCTCGTCGAGCACCCACAGTCGCACCGGCTGGCCGGGCGCGGGGCCCACCACTGCCGTCAACCGGGCCGGCAGCTCCCGTTTGAACTTGGCGGCCTTGGCTGGATCTTTTTTCGCGTGGCTCTTGCGCGGCACCTTCAGCTTGCCGCCCAGCCGGCGTAAAATCTTGCGCACCCCGCTCTCGCTCAGGCTCCGCCGGGTGCGTTTTTTGATCCAAGCCTGCGCGTCCCGGGCCTGCCGGAACTGGCCGGCCTCCAAGCGCTGGATAAACTCCTCGGCCACCGCCCCGCGCACCGCCGGCTGGCGCGCCCCTTTCCAGTCGCGCTGGAGCAAGCCCGCCACGCCTTTGGCCACCAAGGTGTCCCGGTAAGTGAAGATCGTCTGCCGGCTCACCTCGCACACCCGCATGATCTCGGCCGCCGTCAGCTCATGCTGCGCGATCAGCCTGACGACCCGCAGGCGCTCGCGCGCCCACTCCGGCTGGGGCTGCGCCCACGCCGCCTCGATCTGTTTGATCAACTCTGCTCCTAACGGTGGAAACGTGCGGGCCATGCCTTCATCTCAGCGATTTCCGTCTCCCTAGTAAAGTCTAATAGCTAACGGACGTTGGTATTACAAATAAATTTCCCGGAGACTGCTGGACCCGGCGGCGCCAGACCAGTCGTCCCGACACCTGGATAATTTGTAACGTATTACGTTACAAATTAGATTGGACGTAAGCCTGAGAAGGAGGGGCGTCGAGACTGGCGACGGGCAAGGGCGTCGCGCGGGAATTAGTCGCCGAGTGCGGCGACCCGCGTGTGGACCGGCTCGGGCACCGGCTGGAACGCGGCAATCACGACCCCCACGAGATTTTCCGCCAGCACCGGTTCCATGTCCTGGCGGCTGTTGTTCAACCCGGCGACGCGCCAACCGTCGTGCGTCTTCGCTACCAGCACATGGGCGACGATCTTGTGCTCGTGGTTGCGGTAGAGGACGGTCTGGCCGCGTTCGAGCAACTCAAAGGGGAATCGCTGCAGCACCATGATGGTGCCCGGGCGATAGAGCGGCTGCATCGACTGGCCGGAGCCGACGAGCACGAAGGCGTAGGGCGCTTTTTCCGCGACGGCACTGGCGTGCTGCCAGGCGTCGGTCTCGGCGAGCGTCACGGGCCGCGGCGATTTACCGGTGAAGACCCCGCGGATCCACGGGTCATCGGTCTCCCGCGTCCCGGCGGTGAGCCCACTGCACAAAAGCAACCCCGCCAGGAGACATGGCACGCGCCGGAACATGTCTCCAGCTTCTGCAGGCCACGGGCCAAGACGAGGCCGGGCTGCTAGTGTTCATCCCCCACGGCGTGGGAGTGAAACACTGCAGTCGATTGGCCTTGATCCGGCGCCGCCGGAGCGGCCTCAGAAGCTCGTGCGCACCATGACGCGCACGGCCAGCGGCGAGCCCGGCGAGATGTTCGTGTTGCTGTCCGCGTTGAGGTAATATTTCCGGTCGAGCAGGTTCTCGACGTTAGCCTGCAGGTGCCACGTGGGACTGAGGGCGTAGTAAACGGCCGCATCAACGCGGGTGTAACCTGGCACCGTGACCGTGTTGTCCACCGCGGCGAACATGTCGGAGCGATGGATGACGCCAAGGCCGAGGCCCAGCCGCGGGAGAAGCTGGTATTTATTCCACAGGGAGAAATTATGGCGGGGCACCTGGGCGACGTGGGCGCCCGCGGGCGCCGCCGTGGTGGCGCTGCGGATGGTGGCGTCCTGATACGCGTAGCCGCCGCTCACGCTCCAGTGCTGGGTGAGGCTGCCGGTCACGCCGAGCTCATAGCCGTGGGTGCGGGTGCGGCCCGTCTGGATGATGCGGGTCGGGTCGGCGGGATCGGTTGCACGGGTGTTGGTGCGATCCAGCCGGTAGACCGCGATGGTCGCGGAGAACGACGGATTGATTTCCCACTTGGCCCCGAACTCGTAGTTCGTGAATTTTTCCGGCTTCACCTGCTGGGTGACGGTGGTCAGCGACGAGAACTGGTCACCGGAGCTGGGGAGGTAGGACACGCTGTAGTTGGCGTAGAGGGAGGATTGGGTGACGGGCTTGTAGATGACGCCGGCGCGCGGGGAAACGAGGTCGTCCTGCCGGCTCAGTTTGTCGCCATTCCGGTTGTTGTGATATTCCAGATCGAAGGAATCGAAGCGCAGGCCTACAATGGCCTGCCATTCATGGGAGAATTCGACCTGGTCCTGCACGTAGAGGCCGGCCAGATCGGTGTTGAGATGATTGTCGGCGTCGGTCGCGCTCTGGCGAAAAGTAACGGGCGTGCTGATGACTGTCTGTTCATACGGCACCAGCAGCGAGGTGGCGGTGTTGTTGAAGAAGCCGGTGTTGCGGAAATTGTCCGTCCGCTGGGTGCCCAGTTCGAGGCCGCCGAGCAGCGTGTGCCGGATGGTCCCCGTGGTGGTGATGTAAGTCAGGTCGGTCTGGTTGAAAAGATTCTGCCGCTGGGTGGCATTGTTGTAGGCGGTGAGGCTGACCTGGGTCTGGGCAGCATTCACCGCGCCCGGGACATAGTTCTGGTAGGATCGGTCGTAGTCACCGAAGAGCGTGCGGTTGCGGATATTCAGGGCGCCCGCCTGATGTTCGACGCTGGCCGACAGAAAATTCACGGCGGCGCGCACGTGGCTGTCCGCGGGATTGCCATAGAAGGTATCGAGGGGAACGGAAGCCGGACGGCCTTGGAAGGAAGTGATGCCGCGGTCGGCGGTGCGGACATCGTGCAGGTGCTCATAGGAGAAGGTGAGCTTGGTGGCCTTGGCCGGCACAATGGTGAGTGTCGGATTGATGGCGGAGCGCTGGAGTGTGACGGAATTCCGGAAGCTGGCGGAATCCTCATAAAGCGCATTGAGCCGGAAGGCGGTCCGGTCGCTCAAGGGTTCGTTCACGTCGACCGTCACGCGCTTGTGGTCATGGGGGCCCGCTTGGAGCGTGATCTCGCGGATCGGATTGAAGCCGGCCACCTTGAGCACGCGGTTGATCAGGCCGCCGCCGCCGCCGCGGCCGAAGAGCATGGCGTTGGGCCCGCGCAGGACCTCCACGCGGCTGAGGTTGTAGAGGTCGCGGTAGTATTGGACGTCGTCCCGGACGCCGTTGAGGAAGAAGTCGGCGGAGGAGCTGTTGCCGCGAAACACGATCTGGTCGCGGTTGTTTTCGCCCTGGTGGGCGGTGAGGCCGGGCACGTAGCGCACCACATCGCCCAGGCCCAGCATCTGCTGATCCTTGATCTGCTGCTCCGTCACAATGGTGATGGACTGGGGCACATCGAGCAGCGGGGTGTTGGTCTTGGTGGCGGTGAGGCTCTCCTGGACCTTGTAGTTCTTGGACTCAACCCGCTCGCCGATGACCGAGATGGCTTCGAGTTTGACCGTTTCGTCGGCCATCTCACCGAGGGCGGCGTTCTTGGCCTCACCCAGCCGGGCGAGGAGAGGAGTGGCCAGCGCGGTGCAGGTCAGGACCAGCACGCGCAGGAGGGGCATCTTGGAACGAGAATTTCGGGTGGAATAGATGGTGTATGCAGGCTTCATCAGGAATGAATCATATGATTATGAGACGCATTCTCATGTCAATGACGTATTTGAGAATCCGTCTCATGCGTAATGAATAACGGGCATTGACCTGCGCAAGTAGCTGGCTTTAAACGACTCCATGCCGCAGAAGCTCACAGTCGAATTGGGGTCGAGAAGTTACCCGATTCATTTCTTACGCAATAGCAGTGCGGCCATTCAGCAGGCGGTGACCGAAGCAGTTACGAAGGGACAGCAGTCCATTCTCCTGACCGATGACCGTGTGGCCGCAGCACAGGCGGAATTTTTGTCCAAGTGTTTTGGCGCGGTCCCGCGGCTGACCATCAACGCCGGTGAAAAAGCCAAGTCCCTGGAGAACCTCGGTCGGGTGCACGATTTTCTGGCCGCCAATAAAATCACCCGCCAGGGCCTTTTGTGGGTGGTCGGTGGCGGGGTCATGGGCGATCTCGGCGGTTTTGCGGCGGCCACCTACCTGCGCGGCATCCAGTATGTGCAGGTGCCGACGACGCTGCTCGCGATGGTGGACAGCTCGGTTGGCGGCAAAACGGGCATCAACCTCGCGGCCGGAAAAAATCTCGTCGGGGCCTTTTATCACCCGTGCGCCGTGCATATCGCCATGGATTTCCTTGCGACGCTGCCGGCGCGCGAGTTTGCCGCGGGCCTGGCGGAAGTGATCAAATACGGCTTGCTCGGCGACGCGGCCCTCTTTGCCCAGCTGGAGAAGGCCGTGCTCACGCCGTCGCATCCTGATTTGCCCGCCATCATCCGCCGTTGCTGCGAGCTCAAGGCCGGAATCGTGCGCGCGGACGAGCAGGAACTCGCCGTCGAGGACGGTCGGGCGCTGTTGAATCTCGGCCACACCTTCGGCCATGCCATCGAGCAGGTCACGGGCTACACCGCTTACCTCCATGGCGAGGCGGTCGCCGTCGGGCTGGCGGGTGCCGCGCGGCTGTCGCAGAAACTCGGGCTCATCCCGGCGAGCGATGTGGCGCGGATCGACCGCGTGCTCGCGGCGCACCAACTGCCGGTGAAGTTGCGGACCCCGCTGCCGGTGGCGGAACTGCAGGCCGCCACCACGCGCGACAAGAAGAACCGCGCCGATGGCGTGCGCTTTGTCGTGCTAAACTCCATCGGCGCGGCCGCGACCCGGTCCGGCCTCCCGCCGGCGGCGGTCGAGGCGGTCTGGCGCGAACTGGGCGCCGTCTAGATTTGGGGTGCTATCCCGGCGCAAATAGCTAGATTGCCCGACCCATGTCAGCCATCGACGAAGGCATTGTCCGCGAGTATTTCGAGCAAAACGGCTTTCTCGTGCGGCAGGTGCGCAAATATCAGGTGCAGGCGCGCCGCAAAACCGGCGACGAGGAAGTGGACCTGGTTGTCTACAACCCCGCTTACGTCCGCAGTTCGCGTCGGCCGGAATTTTTCCTCTTCGCGAACGAACTGGCCTACATTCACCGCGCCATCGTCGTGGTGAAGGGCTGGCACACCGGCCGGTTCACGCCGAACATGCTGAAGAGCAGCCCCGAAATCTTCCGCTTCCTCGAGGAGAATGTGCTCAAGGAGGTCACGCGCTTTTTTCCGGTGGACGCCGAGGAACCGGGCAACGCGCCCGACGTCACCAAGATCCTCGTGCTGCCGAGCCTGCCCACCGCCGAGCCCTTCCGCTCCCAGAGCGTGGCCATGCTCAAGGAGCACGGCATTGACGGCATCATTTCCTTCCGCTCCATGCTGCTCGACATCATCGACCGCGTGGAAATCAACAAGAGCTACGGCAAGTCCGACACGCTGCAGGTCATCCGCATCCTCAAGAACTACGATCTCCTGAAGGACGCGCAGCTCGACCTGCTGGCGGAGCGCCAGCCCGGCCAGCGCCGCAACAACCCGAAGGCATGAGCATCCATCCCAGCGCAATCGTCGAGGAGGGCGTCAAGCTTGGCGCCGGTTGCGTGCTGCATGCGCATGCCGTCATCCGGAAACACACGGTGCTCGGCGACGGCGTGGTGGTGCACCCGTTCGCTGTTGTGGGCGGCGACCCGCAGTATCTGAAGTTCGACCCGGCGACGGCTTCGGGGGTGCGCGTGGGGGCCGGGACGGTGATCCGCGAGCACGTCACCCTCAATCGCTCGATCCATGCCGGGAAGGACACGGTCGTCGGCGCCCGGTGTTTCCTCATGGCGGGTTCGCACGCCGGGCACGACTGCGAGCTGGCCGACGATGTCGTGCTGGCGAACAACGTCATGCTCGCGGGCCATGTCACGGTCGGCAGCTTCACCTTTGTCGGCGGCGGCGCGGGCATCCACCAGTTCGTCCGCATCGGCGAGGGCGTGATGGTGGGCGGGCTCACCAGGCTGACCAAGGACGTGGCGCCGTTCCTCCTGGTCGCCGAGCGCGACGAGGTGCCGGGTTTCAATGTGGTCGGCCTCAAGCGTCGCGGGTTCAGCCGCCCGACCATCAGCGAGCTCAAGGACTGCTACCGCACGGTGTTTGCCGGCGGGGATCCGCGCAAGGCGGCCGCCGCCCGGCTCGCGGCCGGAGTCACCAGCGCCGAGGCCCGGCGCTTCCTGGAATTCTTTGCCGCGGGCAAGCGCGGCTTTGCCCGGCCGACGGTGGACGGAGGCGGGAGTGACGACGATGCCGGCTAAGCTCGCATTCACCTGCGGCGATCCCGCCGGCGTCGGGCCGGAAATCATTGCGCAGTGGCTCGCCGCCCATCCCGGCGAGGCGGCCGACGTGGCCATCATCGGCCCGGCGCAATGGCTCGCGACGCTGCCCGCCGCGGGCGCGAAAATTGCGGTGGGCCTCGAGGAATCTGTCACAAAGCCCGGCCAGCCCGACGGCGAGGGCGCGCTGGTCGCCTGGGCTGCGATGGAACGCGCGGCGGCGGGCTGCAAGTCCGGCGAATTTTCCGGCGTCGTGACCGGTCCCATCAGCAAGGCCGCGCTGGCGAGGATCGGCTACGGGTTTCCCGGCCAGACGGAGTTTTTCGCGGCGAAGTGGGGCGGCGACCCGGTCATGGCTTTCTGCGGCGGCAAATTGCGCGTCGTGCTCGCGACCTGGCACGTGCCGCTCCACGAAGTTGCGCGCCTGCTCGGTCCGCATCTCCTGCACCGCACGGTCGCGGCGGCCGATGCGCTCGCGCGCGCCTTCCCTGCTGTGGGAGCTAGCTTGCTCGCGACAGGGGCAGAGTCGCGAGCAAGCTCGCTCCCACAAAATACCGGCTCTTTCATTCCGCGCATCGGCGTGTGCGGGCTCAACCCCCACGCCGGCGAGGGCGGCCTGCTTGGTTACGAGGAAAAAGACCTGCTCGATCCTGCGCTGACCCATCTGCGTGCTGAATTTCCCGGACTCTCGCTTTGCCAGCCCGGCGACACGCTGTTTGCGCGCGCGCTGCGCGGCGAGTTCGACGTGGTGGTGGCGCTCTATCACGACCAAGGGCTCGCGCCGCTCAAGGCGGTTGATTTCGACGAGGCGGTGAATGTCACGCTCGGCCTGCCGTTCGTGCGCACGAGTCCGGACCACGGCACGGCCTTCGGGATCGCGGGGCAGGGGAAGGCCAGCCCGCGCAGTTTTGCCAATGCGGTCGTCGTGGCGCGGCGCTTGATAAAATCCCGTTCCGGCGCATGAGTGACCGCGTGTCCGCCGTTTCCACCATGCCGCCGCTGCCCGAGGGGGTCCGCGAGGGCGGCGAGCAGCTCGTCCGCCTCACGCCCGAGGCGGGCGCCAAGGTCGCCGCGCTCATCGCGCGCGAGCAATCGGGCGATTATCTGCGCATCGCGATCACCGGCGGCGGGTGCAACGGCCTCAGTTACAAGCTGAAGTTTGCGCCCGAGTTGCGCCGGGGCGACATCCTGGTGCGCTCGGCGGGGGTGCCGGTGGCCGTGGACCCCAAGACGGCGCTCTACCTGAAGGGCACGGTGCTGGATTACTCGGGCAAGATGGTGGCGGGCGGATTCAAGTTCTCGAACCCCAACGCCAAGGCCAGTTGTTCCTGCGGAGAGAGTTTCAGCGTCTGAAAAGGCCGGTTTTTCGCTCTAATAATAGGTGTTGTCATCACCCGCGTTAGAGGCAAAAACAGCCCCCCGACCAACCTGACCAGCAATCCCTCCTATCTGAATGGCACTATCTTCTCCTTCGCCCGGCGGCCGCCCCCCCTATAACCGCGACAACCGTCGCAACAACGATCCCTTCGCCGCTATCCGCCGTAACATGCGGATCAAGTCGCCCCAGGTCCGCGTCATCAGTCCCGAAGGCCGCCAGTTGGGCATCATGGACACGCAGAAGGCCATCGCCCTCGCGCTGCAGTTCAACCTCGACCTCGTGGAGGTCGCCGCCGCCGCCACGCCGCCCGTGTGCCGCATCATGGATTTCGGCAAATACGTCTACGAGGAGCAGAAGAAGCACGCCCACAGCAAGCCGGCTGGCGCCAAGCTCAAGGAAATCGAGTTCACCGTCCGCATCGAGAAGGGCGACTTCAACACCAAGGTCCGCCACGCCGAGGAATTCCTCGACCACGGCAACAAGGTGAAGCTCCGCCTCAAGTTCCGCGGCCGCGAGATGGCGCACACCGAGATGGGCTTCGAGGTCATGAAGCGCGCGCTGACCGACCTCGAGACCATGGGCACGCCCGACTCGCCGCCGAAGCTGAGCGGCAAGCAGATCAATGTCATGCTCTCGCCGCTGCCCGTGAACAAGCGCAAGCCCAAGTTCCACGTGCGCGCGCCGAACCAGCCCACGTCCCCGGCTCCGGCCACCCCGCCGCCGCCCGCCGCTCCGTAAGCCGGAGGCCGATGCCATGGCGCGGTTCTCCGCACGCGGCCTGGCGCTGCTCCTCCCCTGGCTGACCGCCTGCTCGGCGCCGGCCCAGAACAAGCCGGCCCCGCCCGCCGCGGCCCCCGCCAAGGCTGCCCCGGCGCCGGCCCCCGTGGCGAAAGTCGAGGAACCCGTGCGCGTCGCCCCAACCCGCCCGGTGGCCCCCGTGCTCTGGCCCACCACGACGCTGCGCGGCGCCGACTACGTCAGCCTGCGCGACATCGCCAAACGGTTCGACCTCAAGGCGACGTGGACGAAGGCCGACACCGTGTTGAAGCTCGGCGACGCACGCGGCCCGCAGTTTGTCTTCGAGGCGAACCAGAAGGATTTTTATCTCGACGGGCTGCGCGTGTTTCTGGGCACACCGGCCGTGCTGCACAAGGACAGCCTCTGGATCAGCCTGCTCGATGTCATCAAGATCGTCGCCCCGCTGGGCCGGCCGGCCGACCACGCCGCCCAGCTGCCGGCCACCGTGCCCAAGACCATCGTGATCGACCCCGGGCATGGCGGCGCGGATCCCGGCACGCTCAACCCGAAACTCGGGCTCAACGAAAAAACCCTCACCCTCGATGTCGCCCTGCGCCTGAAAAAAATCCTCGAGCCGCGCGGCTGGCGCGTGTTACTCATCCGCGACAAGGACACCGAGCTGTCCCGCGACAAGAAGAAGGACCTGCTCATGCGCGACGAGTTCGCCAACCTGAACCAGGCGGATCTTTTCCTCAGCATTCATTTCAACAGTGCCGGCCCCGCCGTCACGGGCGTGGAGACCTATGTGCTGGCGCCGCAGTTCATGCTGTCCGCGGGCGACGAGTCGGGCGACGACATGACGAAGGTCGCCTATCCCGGCAACCGGCTCGATTACGCCAATCTGGCTTTCGGCGAACAGCTCCACCGCGCCATGATCGGCGGGCTGAAGACGTCGGACCGCGGTTACAAACACGCGCGCAAGGCCGTCCTGCGCATGCTCGACTGCCCCGGCGCGCTCGTCGAGTGCGCCTACCTGTCGAACGACGCCGAGGCCCGGCGCGTCGCCACGCCGGAATACCGCCAGCAGATCGCCGAAGCGATGGCCGAGGGTGTGGCGAACTATGCCGCCGCGCTCGCGGCCTTGCGTCCCGCCGCGCCATTGGAACCCGTGAAGGTCAAATAAGCTGAGCGCTATTCGCTTCACTCGGAAGAACGAGACTGCTAAAAAACCCGGCCATGAGAAAATCTTCACCCCGGTTTGTGTCCGCCGTGATCCGCGCTCGCGGTGCGGCGTTTCTGATCGCCCTCTCGGTTGTCGTCGGTCCGGTTTTGGCACAGCCCGTGACATTTGTCTCCGGCGGCGCCACCCATAGTTTGTTCATAAAGGCTGACGGCACTTTATGGGGCATGGGCTCGAATTCGGTTAGTGAACTGAGTGGCACGGGTGAGAAACTATCGCCGGCGCAGATGGCGACAGGAGTTACATTGGCGGCAGGTGGCGGCTCGCACACGGTGTTCGTGAAGTCCGACGGCACCATGTGGGGGGTGGGGGCAATGGCTATGGCCAGCTCAGTGACGGTAGCACTCAGCGCATTGATCCGCCGATACAACTCGCCACCGATGTAGTCACGGCTTCGGCATATTACCGCCATACCCTTTTCATTTTAAAGGATGGCACGCTCTGGGCCATGGGACGCAACGAGTCGGGGGAGCTCGGCGATGGCGCTAAGCAAACCCGACGTTCTCCCGTGATGGTGGCTAGCAACGTGGCTTCCGTCTCCACCGGAAACAACTACACGATGTTTGTTAAGGCAGACGGCACGCTCTGGGCCACGGGAAGCAACGACTCGGGGCAGCTCGGCGATGGCACTCAGGATTCCCGGTTAACTCCCGTGCAGGTGGCCACTGATGTCAGGTCAGTTTCTGCCGGTTACGAGCACACGATGTTCATCAAAAGGGATGGCACGCTCTGGGCCATGGGCGCCAAGAGCGCCGGCTCATTTGGGGACGGAAATGATAGAAACTACGCGCGCCAGGTGTTGAAACCGATAAAAATTTTGGATGGCGTTGCGTCTGTATCAGTCGGTTACGGCGACGCACATACCATGCTTGTGAAGAAGGACGGCACGCTGTGGATTACCGGCTCCAATTTCAAAGGTCAGCAGGGCGACGGTGCGTCCACCGATAGATATGCTTGGAGACAGGTGGACTCCGGTGTCCTCTCGGCCTACGCGGGCAACGGCACTTCCTTTTATATCAAGTCCGATGGCACGCTCTGGGCCGCCGGTCTAAACGAGTCGGGGCAACTCGGCGATGGCACCAAGATCGATCGCCATAGCTTCATCCGGGTGAATACCGGACAACCATAGCCTCGACCAGGTTGAGGCTTTAGGCCGTTCGACCGGCTGAATGCGGTCGAACGGCTTTTGAGCGAGATGGGGGGTGGTGGCTGTTTGTGAGCGAGGTGGATTCTTCGCTTCGCTCACCTGCCCAAAACTGCTAGCTACTTCATGATGAAAAGAACGTTCCCGCTGTTTACCCTTCTCGTGCTTACTGTCAGTGTTCGCGCTTGGGATTATGAGGGCCACCGCATGGTCAACCAGCTGGCGCTGGCCGCGCTGCCGGCGGACTTTCCCGCCTTCGTGCGCGAGCCGGCCAACGCCGACCGCATCGCCTTCCTCGCGGGCGAGCCCGACCGCTGGCGCAATGTGCCGGACGGGGTGATCAAGCAGTCCGGCGGCAGCTGGACCGACCACTTCTGCGACCTCGAGCAGCTGCCGAATGCCGGCCTCGATCCGGCCAAGGTGCCGTCGTTCCGTTTCGATTTCATCCTCCAGTTCGCCGCGGGCCGCGCCACGCATCTCGACAAGTTCCCGATTATCGATCCCACCAAGGACACTGACCACACTGCCGAGTGGCCCGGTTTCGCCCCGTGGGCCATCACCGAATATTATCAGCGGCTGAAGTCCGGTTTCGCCTACCTCAAGGTGCTCGAGGAGCTCGGCACACCCGACGAGGTCGCCAACGCCCGGGCCAACCTGGTCTACGTCATGGGCGTGATGGGCCACTACGTCGGCGACTGCGCCCAGCCGCTGCACACTACCGTCCACCACAACGGCTGGGTCGGCGCCAATCCGAACGGCTACACGACCTGGCAGGGCTTCCACAGCTGGATTGACGGCGGCTTCGTGGCGAAGGCCGGCATCAAGCTCGCCGACGTTGCCCCGGGCATTGTTCCCGCGCAGCCCCTTGTTCTAGTCAAGCAGGCCGATGGCCGCGACCCGTTCTTTGTCCAGGCCATGAACTACCTCATCGAGCAGAACAAACTCGTCGAGCCGCTCTACGCCCTGGAAAAGAAAGGCATCTTCAAGGCCGAGGTCGCCGCCACCAGCACCGAGGCGCAGGACTTCATCAAGGCCCGCTTCCGCACGGGCGGGCAGATGCTCGCCTCCATCTGGGTGACGGCGTGGAAGAACGCCGAGGACGACAAATTTCTGCGGGCCTCGCTGATCAAGCGGGCGACCAAGAACACGCCGTGAACGTCCTACCGGCACTGCTGTGGGTGGCCTTGGGCGGCGCGGCCGGCTCGGTCGCCCGTGCGCTGGTGGCACTGTCGCTGCCCGGACGTTTTCCGTGGGCCACGCTGCTGATCAACGTGCTTGGCTCGATGCTGATCGGCTGGCTCATGGCGCGGCTCGGGCCGATCGAGACCACGACGGCCGCCTCGATGCGCAACCTGCTCGTCACGGGTTTCTGCGGCGGCTTCACCACCTTTTCGACTTTTAGCTGGCAGACCCTCGAGCAGATGCAGAAGGGGCAATGGGGCGCCGCGGCGGCCAACGTGCTGCTGTCGGTGTCACTCTGCCTGCTGTCGGTGTGGCTGGGCTGGAAAATGGGCAGCCAGTGAAAGTGAGGGTGAAAGTGGGAAATGCCCGGGCGTTCGGCCGCGGCATTGTGCAAAGCCTGCTTTTCACTCTCATTCTCACTTTCCCTTTCACCCTCCAAGCCGAGGGCTTGGAAGCCCGCGTCGTCATCCTGGCCAATTCGCGTCAGCCGGAATCAGTCCGGCTCGCCGAGTTCTACGCGGAGCAGCGCGCGGTGCCCGCGGCCAACATCATCGCGTTGCCGCTGCCCGAGGCCGAGAGCATCACCTGGCGCGAGTTCATCGACCAGGTCTGGCAGCCCGTGCAGGACGAACTGCTCAAGCGCGGCTGGATCGAGGGCACGACCAGCCGCCTGCTCGATAAACTGGGCCGGCGCCGCTACGCCCCGGCGAGCCACCGGATTTCCTATCTCGTGACCTGCCGCGGCGTGCCGCTGCGCATCTACAACGACCCGACGCTGCTGGAGGAAAAGCCGCTCAAGAAAATTCCCGCGGAACTCAACAAGAACGAGTCGGCGGTTGACGGGGAGCTGAGTCTCATCGCGGCGGGCGGCTATGACATCAACGCGTTCGTGCCCAATCCGCTCTTTGCCAGCGACCGGCTGCCTTCGCCGGACGCGGAGCTGGTGGTCAAGGTCTCGCGGCTCGACGGTCCGACCTGGGCCAGCGCCCGGCACCTCGTCACCGCGGCCCTCGAGGCCGAGCGCACCGGCCTGCTCGGCCGTTCCTACGTGGATCTCAAGGGACCGCACGCGATGGGCGACGAATGGCTGCAGGCCGTGGAGAAACAGCTGCGGGAACTCGGCTTCGACGGCGACACGGAGTCCACGGGCGCGACCTTCGGCGGCGCGGCGCGCTTCGACGCGCCGGTGCTTTATTTCGGCTGGTATGCCGGGAATCTCAACGGCCCGTTCGCCCGCGAGGGCTTCACCTTTCCGCCCGGTGCCGTGGCGCTGCACATCCACAGCTTCTCGGCCCCGACGCTGCATTCCGACTCGGCGGGCTGGGGTGGGCCGCTCGTGGCGCGCGGGGTGACGGCGACCGTGGGCAACGTGTTCGAGCCCTACCTGGAGTTCACGCACCGGCCCAACCTGCTGTTGCATGCCCTGGCGCAGGGGAAAAATTTCGGTGATGCGGTGTATTACGCGCTGCCGGCGTTGAGCTGGCAGGCCGTCGCCATCGGCGATCCACTCTACCGACCGTTCCTGGTTCCGTTGGAGAACCAGGGCGCGTCGCCCTATGCGGCCATGCGGCGGGCGAACCTGCTGTTGCGCGCAGGGCGGAAGGCGGAGGCGCTCGCCCTGCTTCACGCCGCCCAGCGCGAGCAACCCAGCCTGCCCGTGGGGCTGGCGCTGGCGAAGCTGGCGGCGGAAAACGATTCCGCGGCCGCGACCGCGGCGCTCGGTTTCGCATCGTTGCTCAAGGCGGTTCGGCCGGAAGACTGGCCGCTGCTGCGCGAGGCGGCCCGCTTGCTGGCGGCCAATGGCGCGCGATCGGCGGCGCTGCAGGTTTATGTGAACCTCGCCCGGACCAAGGCGCCGTCGCCGGAGACCTTGAAAGAGCTGCTGGTCGAGGCGCGGTCGGTGGCGGACGCCGCCGGCGACCTGACGCACTCGCTGGAATTCGCGCGGCAGCTCAGCGAGCTGACGCCGCCGCCCGCGCCGGCCAAATAATGGATGGCCGGCCTCCCGGCCGGCCGCGGTCGGTCAGGAGACCGACCCTCCAAAATAAAAAAGCCCGCCGGGGGGCGGGCTTGATTTTTGTAGGGCCGGTGCTTGTCGCCGGGCCGCGGTCCGCCGGCAAGCGGCGACCCTACGGAGATTTCGTTTAGATCTTTTCGACGATCTTGTCGGCCAGGCCGTAGGCGATGGACTCCTCGGCGTTCAGGTAGAAGTCGCGGTCGGAATCCTTGGCGACCTTGTCGAACGGCTGGCCCGAGGCGTCGGCGAGGATCTGGTTCAGCTCCAGGCGGAGTTTTTCCATTTCCTTCGCCTGGATGTTGATGTCCGAGGCGGGGCCGACCATCCGGCCGGTGATGAGCGGCTGGTGGATGAGCACGCGCGCGTGCGGGTAGATGTAGCGGTTCCCCTTCTTGGCGGCGGACAGGAGGATTGAGCCCATCGAGGCGGCCATGCCGGTGACGACGATCTTCACGGGCGAGGTGATGAGCTTGATGGTGTCGTAGACCGCCATGCCGGCCGTGATGGAGCCGCCGGGCGTGTTCATGTAAAAGGTGATCTCCTTGCCCGGGCCGGTGGCCTCAAGGTAAAGCAGCTTCTCGGTCAGGTCTTTCGCGGTCTCGTCGGTGACGGCGCCCCACAGGAAGATTTTCCGCTGCTCCAGGAATTTTTTCTGGATCAGGGCGCCGACCGGCGCGGCGGTGGGCTTCGGAGTGGGATCGTCGCGGTCATCATCGTCGTCGTCGAGACGGGGGGTGACCGGGCTCTGGTATTCGCGGGTGAGATTGTGAGCGGACATGAGGTCGAAACGTGCACCGGTCGGCCCGTTTTGCGAGTAGTTTTTATTCGCCGCCGGGACGGGCCGCGGGGGCGGCTCAGTCCGTGCGGAGGGCCACGAGGGGGTCCAGTTTCGCGGCGCGCCAGGCGGGGATCAGGATGGCCAGGGTCGCGGCGACGGCGACGACGGCCGCCGCGAGCAGGAGCGGCAGGGCGGTGAGGCCGTCCATGCCGTAGACGAGCTTCTTCAGCACGGAGGCCAGGGCGAGACTGCCGCCGAGGCCAAGCAGGAGCCCGACCGCGACCCAGCGCAGGCCCTGGCCGAAGACCAGCCGGAGGATGTCGCCGCCGACCGCCCCGATCGCGAGGCGCACGCCGATTTCACGGGTGCGCTGCACGATTTGATAGCTGAGCGTGCCGTAGAGGCCGACCGCCACGAGCCCGAGCCCGGTGGCCATGAAGAAATCGACGACGCCGGCGACGGCGCGCTCACCGGCGGTGGAGTCGCGCACGACCTGGTTGAGGGTGCGGATGTTCTCCAGCGGGAGCTCGTGGTCGAGGCCGGCGACGGTGGAGCGCAGCAGCGGGGTCAGGAAGGAAGCGGGCTGGGTGGAGCGCAGGTTGATGTGCAGGCTGTTGCCCCAATGGCCCAGCGGGGTGGTATACATCTCGGGCTGGATCTTGGCCGTGGCGTTATACTGGCGGACATCCTCGACGACCCCGACCACCGTGGCGGTATACCACGGATCCTTCGCCTGGTTGGCGCGGAAGACCTGCCCGATCGGGTCCTTGTTCGGCCAGCACTTCTCGACAAAGGCGCGGTTGACGACGACCCCGAGGTGGCCGTCCTTGCCCATGTCGTCGGCGGGCGTGAGGTTGCGGCCGCGCACGAGCTTGATGCCCATGGTATCAAAATAACCGGCGGTGATGGAGGAGCGCTCGACGCTGGTCCGGCGCTGCGCGGGATCGTAGGCCTCGTCGTTGACGAGCGCGTCGGTGTTGCTGCCGCCCTCGAGCGGGAGCTTGGAGGTCAGGCCGACGGCGGTGACGCCGGGGAGCGCCGCGAGTTTTTCGGTGAGCGCCGTCCAGAAGCGGACCCGGGCCTCGTTCTCCTTGTAGGTGTCGCCGCGCAGGCTGAGCCCGGCCGTGATGACGTAGTCGGTGGCGAGGAGTTTGTTCTGCTCGATGATCTTGAAGTAACTGGCGGAGAAAAGGGCGGCGCCGTTGGCGAGCACGAACGCGACGGCGATCTGCGCGATGATGAGGGAGCGCAGCATGACATGGCGGGAACGGGAGCCGACGGCCCCGCGCGCGTCGCTGCGGATGATGCCGGCAAGGGAGGTGCGCGCGGCAGCCAGCGCCGGCGGCAGGCCGGCGAGCAGGGCGGTGAGCAGGCCGGCGCCGGCGGCGAAGAGCACGGCGGTGCCGTCGACGGCGAGGGCGGCCTTGCGGGCCGCGGTGGTGGGCGTGATGACCTGCAGCACCTTGATGCCGCCGAAGGCAAAGACCAGGCCGAGTGCGACGCCGAGCGTGGCGAGCAGCAGGCTTTCAGTGAGGGCGAGCCGGACCAGGCGGGCACGGGTGGCGCCGAGGGCGATCCGCACGCCGAACTCGCCCTGGCGCTGGGCGCTGCGGGCGAGAAGCATCGAGGCGACGTTGGCGCAGGCGACCAGCAGCACAAGGGCGACGGCGCCGAACAGCATCCAGACCTTCCCGCTGACGTCCTTCGTCATCTCCTCGCGCAGGGAGCGCACGAGGAATTCCTTGCGGGTGTTGGAGTCGGGATAAAGTGCGGTCAGCTTCTTGCCGATGGCCTTCACCTCGGCGTCGGCCGCGCCGACCGTGACACCGGGCTTCAGGCGGGCGACGCCGCAGAGGTAATGGCTGTCCCGCTGCTTGCGCTCCTTCTCGGTGAAACGGTAGGGCAGCCAGACCTGGCAGTCCTGGGTGCGCATCCACGGCGCGGCGAACTCGAAGCCGGCGGGCATGATGCCGACCACGGTGGCGTCGGCGCCGTTGAGGCGGATGGTGCGACCGATCAGGTTCGGGTCGCCGGCGAAAGTCTGCTGCCAGAGGCTGTGGCTGATGACCGCCACCGGCGCGGCGCCTTCGAGGCAGTCATCGGGCCCGAAGAAGCGGCCGCGGAACGGCGCGATACCGAAGGTGGGCAGAACCCCGGCCGTGGCCCGCACACCGGTGACGGCTTGCGCATTCTCGAGGCCGATGTTGGCGGTGCCCGGGGCGTAGACGCCGAAGGATTCAAAGGAGGTGCCTTGCTCGTGCTGGTCGAGGAAGTCCGCCGGGGAGAGGGGCCAACCGCCGTTGCCGCCCGACCAGATTTGCACGATCGCGTCGGAGTCGGGGTAGTCGAAGGGATGGACGACGAGAGTCCGCAGCGAACTGAACATGGCGGTCGAGGCGCCGATGCCGACCGCGAGCGTGAAGGTGGCGATGAAGGCAAAGCCGCGGGCTTTGGCCAGCTGGCGGAGGGCGAGGCGCAGGTCGGTGAGCATGCGCCGGAGAGAACTCCGGGGCCGCGCCGGGGTTACATAAAAAATCCGGGTGACCTCAATACTTCACCTTGTCCGACTTGGCCGCCCAGCCCTTGAAACTGCTCAGCGCGGCGTCTCGCAGGAAAGGCTGCATCCGGATCGCGCGCTTCTCGGGGGGGAGGGGCACCTGCTGGTAGATGAAGTCGTCGTCGAAGCCGATGGCGGCTGCGTCCGTCCGGGTGTTGCCATAATAAACCACCGGGATGCGCGCCCAGTAGATCGCCGACAGGCACATCGGGCACGGCTCGCAGCTGGTGTAGAGCTCGCAGTCGGTGAGCTGGAAGGTCTTCAGGCTCGCGCAGGCGTCGCGGATGGCCGTCACCTCGGCGTGGGCCGTCGGGTCGTTGGTGGAGGTGACGCGGTTGTTGCCGCGGCCGACGATCTGGCCCGCCCGGACCACGACGCAGCCGAAGGGCCCGCCGCGGCCGGAGGCCATGCCCTCGTCGGCCAGCCTGATCGCTTCGTGCATGAAATTTTCGTTACTCATTCACCCGTCATGAGAGCAAAATACCAGCCTGAGGCGAGCCCGGGTTGCTCCTTCCCCCCACGGTCAGGTTAACGAATACCACTCTGGTGCTGACAGCGCGGGGCTTCCCGGCTTTGCTATCCCGCTACCAACATGAGTTCCTACCCCACCATCAGCGGCTTGGAGATTCGCGGCCCGCTGCACCCCGGTTATAGCGAGATCCTAACCCCCGAGGCCTGCGCGTTCGTCGCGGGGTTGTGCGGGAAATTCGGCCCGCGCCGCCTCGAGCTGTTGGCGAAGCGCGTCGCGCGGCAGAAGGAAATCGACGCAGGCAAGCTGCCCGACTTCCTGCCCGAGACCGCCGCGATCCGTGGCGGCAATTGGCAGGTGGCGCCCATCCCGCCCGACTTGCTCGACCGCCGGACCGAGATCACCGGCCCGGTGGACCGCAAGATGGCGATCAACGCGCTCAACTCCGGCGCCCAGTGCTGGATGGCCGACTTCGAGGACGCCAACTCGCCCACCTGGGAGAATTGCGTCGAAGGCCAGATCAACCTGCGCGATGCCGCGCGCCGCACCATCGCCTACACCTCGCCCGAGGGGAAGCAATACGCGCTGAAGGACAAGATCGCCGTCATCGTCGCCCGCCCGCGCGGCTGGCACATGGAGGAGAAGCACGTGTTCTTCCAGGGCGCGCGCATCTCCGCCTCGCTCTTCGACTGGGGTCTGCATTTCTTCCACTGCGCGAAGGCGCTGATCGCGCGGGGGAGCGGCCCGTATTATTACCTGCCCAAGCTCGAGAGCCACCTTGAGGCGCGCCTCTGGAACGATGTCTTCGTCCACGCCCAGTCGGCGCTCGGCCTCCCGCGCGGCACCATCCGCTGCACGATGCTGGTCGAGACGATCACCGGCGCCTTTGAGGCCGAGGAGATTCTCTACGAGTTGCGCGAGCACGCCTCCGGCCTCAACTGCGGCCGCTGGGACTACATGTTCAGCATGGTGAAGAAACTTCGCAACCGCCCCGGCTACATGTTCCCGGACCGGACGCTCATTACCATGGAGGTGCCGTTCCTCCGGGCCTACGTCACCCACGTTATCAACGTCTGCCACCGCCACGGCGCCTACGCCATGGGCGGCATGGCCGCGCAGATCCCGATCAAGGGCGACCCCGCCGCCAACGCCGCCGCCCTCGCCAAGGTCCGCGCCGACAAGACCCGCGAGGTGAAGGCCGGCCACGACGGCACCTGGGTCGCGCACCCGGGCTTGGTGCAGACGGCGCTCGACGCCTTCGGCGAGCACATGAAGGGACCGAACCAGCTCTCCGTCATCCATAACGTCAAGGTCACCGCGGCCGACCTGCTCGCGCCGTTGTCCGGCCCGATCACGGAGGCCGGCGTTCGCTGGAATCTCCACGTCGGCGTCCGCTACCTCGAGGCCTGGCTGGGCGGCTCCGGTGCCGAGCCGATCCATCACCTGATGGAAGATCTGGCGACGTCCGAGATTTCCCGGGCCCAACTCTGGCAGTGGCTGAAGTTCGGTGCGAAGCTCGCCGACGGCCGGCCGGTCACGGCGAAACTCTACGACGAGCTCCTGCCCGCCGAGCTGGCGGCGATCCGCGCCGAATACGGCGACGAGCGCTACCAGGGCGGCCATTTCCCGGCGGCGATCGAACTCTTCATGCGCATGTCGAAAAGCGCCGAGTTCGATGAGTTCCTGTCGCTCCCGGCCTACGAGTTGCTGCCCTGATTCTCATGCCGACGACGCTTGCCGCGCTCAATGGCGCCGACCGCCCCGCGTTCACCGCGGCGCTCGGCCACCTGTTCGAGCATTCGCCGTGGGTGGCGGGGCAAGGCTGGCTGCGGCGACCCTTCGCCTCCGCCGAGGCCCTGCACGCCGCGCTGTGTGCTGCCATGCGCGCCGCGCCGGCGGAATGGCAGATGTCGCTCATCAGCGCGCATCCCGACCTCGCCGGGCGCCTGGCGCAGCAAAAGAAGCTCACGGCCGAGTCCAACCGCGAGCAAGCCAGCGCGGGACTCGACCAGCTGACCGACGCCGAGCTGGCGGAATTCACCCGGCTCAACGACGCCTACAAGGCGAAGTTTGCCTTTCCCTTCATCATCTGCGCCCGACTCAACGCCAAGGCCGCCATCCTCGCCGCCATGGCCGCTCGCCTGCCGAACGCGTGGCCGGTCGAGCGCGACACCGCGCTGGCCGAAATCGAAAAAATCGCGTGGCTTCGACTCACGGATCTTCTGAAAGCTTAGACAGAATGAACAAAATTAACAGAATCGAAAAAAATCAGGCGGCGGCCTTGGGCAAAAACGATTCTGTCCATTCTGTTAATTCTGTCTAAACCTGCTCCCATGCCCGGCAAACTCAGCACCCACGTCCTCGACCTCACCACCGGCCGGCCCGCCGCCGGGATGCGCATCGAGCTTTGGAAAAACGACGGCAAGCACATGCTGCTCAAGGCCGTCACCACCAACGCCGACGGCCGCACCGACGGCCCGCTGCTGGCCGGCGCCGAGATGGCGGTCGGCAGCTACGAGCTGATTTTCTTTGTGAAAGATTATTTCGTCACGCACCTGGAGGACAGCCCGTTCCTCGACCGCGTGCCGGTCCGCTTTGCCATCGCCGACGCGGCCGCCGGCTACCACGTCCCACTGCTCGTCACGCCCTGGGCCTACAGCACCTACCGCGGGAGCTGATGCCCGGTATGAAACTGAGATGGACAGTTATTGTCGTGATCTCTTTGACGTGGATTGCTGCGCCAGGGGCTAAGGTGGACGATACCTATGACCCGCTCGTTGAATTCGCCAAGTGGGAAAAGCCTCAACTCTTAGAGCCGGACGTAGCGATCCAAGCAGCAGAAGACGCTGCGAAAATCACGGTATATGAAGGACTGCCTCACCAGTTGCTCGAAAGCAGAGCC
Source organism: Opitutus sp. (assembly GCA_025361365.1). GTDB lineage: Bacteria > Verrucomicrobiota > Verrucomicrobiia > Opitutales > Opitutaceae > Lacunisphaera. Next base: position 20,718 of record JANYAM010000138.1, read on the forward strand.
TTTCGTCGTGAGGCTGAGCGCTCGGATGTTCTTTGGGTGCATGGCGTGCCGTTTTACTCAACGCCGATGGAAATCAACCCTATAGATCTGAAACTACTGACGGTTCTTTATCTGGATAAGAAATCTCACGAAAAGAGCTCAGCACCCAAGTTGTGTGGCGGCTTTCACCCGGACTACTATGTAGTTTGGAAAAAGAGGGAAGAGTGGGTCGGAGCCATGATCTGCCTTGGTTGCGCAGAGTGGATATCGCTTAACGATGAGGGTTATCGCTATGAAGATATCTCCGAGGAGGCACACGATCGGTTGAAGAAAATTCTGCAGAAATATGTGTCTCAGCGCCCTAAGAATGAAATCGCGCACACGGAGAAATTGGTCGATTTGCCATCTATGCCGAAAGAAAAGAAAAAATAACGGCATGTCTTCGATAAAAACCAACGCCGCGCAGCTCCTCGTCTCGATGCTGGACGAGCTCGGCCACCTCACGGACGAGCCCGGCCGGCTGACCCGGACCTTCCTGTCCCCAGCCATGCAGCGGGCCAACCGGCTCGTGGGCGATTGTATGCGGGCCGCCGGGCTGCAGGTGCGGGTGGACTCCGTGGGCAATCTCATCGGCCGTCTTGAAAGCCCGGACCCCAAAGCCAAGACCCTATTGCTCGGCTCGCACCTCGACACCGTGCGCGACGCCGGCCGGTTCGACGGGCCGCTTGGGGTGCTGCTGCCGATCGTCGCGCTGGCGGATTTAAAGGTTCGCGGCGTGGAGCTGCCGTTCCATGTCGAGGTGCTCGGTTTCTCTGAGGAGGAGGGCGTGCGTTTTGCCAGTGCCTACCTCGGCAGTGAGGGCTACACCGGCCGGTTGAAACCGGCCACACTGGCGCTGCGCGATGCCGCCGGAATTTCCGTTGGCGAGGCGCTAGAGGAATTCAATGGCGGCAAGTTTTCCTTGCCCAAGCCGGCCCACCAGCGCGGCGACCTGCTCGGCTATGTCGAGGTGCACATCGAGCAGGGCCCGGTGCTCGAGGCGAAGAAACTCGCGGTGGGCGTCGTCTCCGCCATCGCCGGGCAGAGCCGCTTCAAGCTGACTTGGACCGGGAAGGCCGGCCACGCCGGCACGACGCCGATGGCGCTGCGGCGCGACGCGCTCGCCGGCGCCGCTGAATTCATTGCGGGCGTCGAGGCCATCGCGCGCCGCATGCCCGGATTGGTGGCGACCGTCGGAGCGCTCACGGTTTCGCCCGGCGCGGCCAATGTTATTTCCGGCGCGGTGGTCCACACCCTGGATGTCCGGCATGCCGATGACCGCCGGCGTCGCTCGGCGCTGATGGCGATCGGCCGCCTGGCCACGCAGATTGCCGGCCGCCGGAAACTCACTCGCGCCTGGCAACGCACCCAGGAGAACGGTGCTGTCGCCTGCTCGCCTTCCTTGACCGCCCGGCTCGAACAGAGCGTGAAGGTCGTCCAGGGCAAATCGCTTTCGCTTGTCAGTGGCGCCGGTCATGACGGCGTGGTGATGTCCACCCTCACGCCGGTCGCCATGCTCTTTGTGCGGTGCCGGGACGGATTGAGTCATCACCCGGACGAATACGCCTCGCCCAAGGACCTGGCGGTGGCATTGGCAGTGATGACGGATTTCCTGCGGGGACTCGCCACGGATTACACGGATGAACACGGATAACAAAATTGGAGGGCCCAGCTCCAGCTGGGCCGCGGCTCAGCTGGAGCTGAGCCCTCCACAAGCCAAGGATCAGCGCGGATGAAGCGGCGCGGAAAGAACCTGGTCGAGGCGACCGAACCCGAAGTGCTCGACCTCGTGGTCCGGGGCGGCCGCGTCGTGACGCCGGACGGGGTGCAGGCCGCCGAGCTCGGCATTTTGCACGGCAAGATCGTCCGGCTGGCGCCGGAGGTCACCGACCCGACGCACGCGGAGCTCGATGCGGCCGGCCGTTATGTCTTTCCGGGCATCATCGACGCCCACGTGCATTTCAACGAACCCGGCCGGACGGAGTGGGAGGGGCTGGCCCATGGCTCGCTCGCGCTCGCGGCCGGCGGTGGCACGTGCTTCTTCGACATGCCGCTTAATTCCGAGCCACCGGTGCTGGACGCCGCCGCGCTGCGCGTGAAGCGCGAACTGGCCGAACAGCAGTCGTGCACCGACTTCGCGCTCTGGGGCGGGCTGGTGCCCGGCAACCTCGACAAACTCGCCGGGCTGCGCGACGCGGGCGCGATCGGCTTGAAGGCGTTCATGTCGAACAGCGGCATCGACAGTTTCCCGCGCGTCGATGCCAAGTCGCTTTACGAGGGCATGAAGCGTGCGGCCAAGCTCGGGCTGCTGGTGGCGGTGCACGCGGAGGACGATGTGCTGGCGGCGAAATTCACGGCCGTGCAACGGGTCAGGGGCAAGCAGGACGCAAAAGCCTGGCTGGATTCACGCCCGGTCGAGGTGGAATTGGCCGCGATTCGCCAGGCGCTTGAGTTCGCCGGTGAAACCGGCTGCGCGCTGCATGTCGTGCACGTCAGCAGTCCGGAGGGTGTTGCGCTCATCACCGAAGCGCGGGCCCAGCGCGTTGATGTGACGGCGGAGACGTGTTCGCATTATCTTTTGTTGAACGACAAGGACGTCGCGAAGCTCGGCGCCCCGGCCAAATGCGCGCCGCCGATCCGCGACGAGAAGCGCCGGCTGGCGCTGTGGGCGGAGTTGCGCGCCGGCCACATCCAGACGGTCGGCTCCGATCACTCGCCGTCGCCGCCGGAGATGAAGACCGCCAAGGATTTTTTCGAAATCTGGGGCGGCATCGCCGGCGTGCAGCATGGTTTCCAGTTGCTGATGAACGAATGTGCGGAGACGGCGGACAAGGATTTGCCGCGGCTGGCGGCGGTGCTGGCGCGGAATGTCGCGCGCCGTTTCCGGATCGACGACCGCAAGGGCCTGCTGGCCGAGGGGCGCGACGCGGACTTCACGCTGGTCGAGTTCGGCCCCAAGCGGACCATCAAGGCGGACGACCTGTGGACCCGCCACCGGATCAGCCCGTATATCGGCCGGGCCACCAAAGCGCGTGTGACCCATACTTATGTCCGCGGCTGCCCCGCATGGGCTGACGGCGGGGTTGCATCCGGCTCGCCGAAGGGTCAGTTTTTGCGCCCAACCGCGTGATCATGATCTGTCCTCCTACCTACGCCCAATCGGCTTTACCCACTCAGGGCTCAACGTAAAACCCTCACCTGACCATGTCCGACCTTTTTGGCCACACCCGCGCCCGCATCGCCGCCCGCCACGCCCTGATCACGCCGGGCAACCACGTGAACAGCTCGGTGCCGGGCATCACGGGCGCGACGACGGTGGTCCTGATCAACGAGGCCATGGGCGCGAAGTTCGCGCAGCTGCTGGTGACTTTCACGGCCGACGGCCGCGCCGCGCAACCGGCGAGCGGCACGCAGACGGTCGGCTATGTCATGCACGGCGGCGGTGCCCTGACGGTGGGCAAGGACAAGGCGAAGATCCATGAGGGCAGTTTTTTCTACGTGCCCGCCGGCCAGTCATGGAGCCTGGCTTCGCCGAAGGCCGGCACGCAGCTCACGCTTTTTCAGAAAAAATATGTCGCGCTGCCCGGCACGCCGCTGCCCAAGGCCATCATCGGTGATGTGGCCAAGGTTAAGGGCACGGCGTTCCTCGGCGACCCGGCGGCCAACCTGCAGGTGTTGCTGCCCGACGAGCCGGCCTTCGACATGGCGGTGAACATCTTCGCCTACCAGCCGGGCGGCCACCTGCCGTTCGTCGAGGTGCACGTGATGGAGCACGGCCTCGTCATGCTCGGTGGCGCGGGCGTCTACCGCCTCGAGGACCGCTGGTATCCGGTGCAGGCGGGCGACGCTATCTGGATGGCGCCGTATTGTGCGCAGTGGTTTGTCGCGATGGGCAAGGTCCCGGCGAGCTATCTCTATTACAAGGATGTCAACCGTCCGGCTATTTGACGGCCCGGCCGCCGCGCCGGCCACGCTCGACCTCATCGTCAACGGCCGCGCCGTCTCCACCGCGGGCGTGGCGCCGACCACCACGCTGCTGGCCTGGCTGCGCGCCAGCGGCCTGACCGGTTCCAAGGAAGGCTGCGCCGAGGGTGATTGCGGCGCCTGCTCCGTGGCGCTGGTGGACCGCGACGCGAACGGCAAGCCGACCTACCGCGCCTTCAACAGCTGCATCGCGTTGGTGCCGATGTTCGCCGGCCGCGAGATCGTGACGGTCGAGGGTCTCGCGAAATGCGGCGCCGACCAGAAACAACTTCACCCGGTGCAGGCCGCGATGGTCGAGCACTACGGTTCGCAATGCGGCTATTGCACGCCCGGCTTCGTCGTCTCGATGTTCGAGGCTTACTACCGCGACGGCTGCAAGGCCCCGTGGCAGGTCAGCGACCAGCTCTGCGGCAATCTCTGCCGCTGCACCGGCTACCGGCCGATCCGCGATGCCGCGGTCACGGCGCTGGCGGGTAGGGCGGCGACTCCGCTCGCCGCCGAGGCGCGGACGGAGTCCGCGCCCTACCAGGATCACTTTGCCACGCGGCTGCAGGTGCCGGTGCATCCGCCCGTCGCCCTCAACTACACCGCGGGCGAGGCGAAGTTCTTCCGCCCGACGTCGCTGCCGGGGATGTTCACGCTGCTCGAGACCTACCCGACGGCCCAGCTGGTGGCCGGCGCGACCGAGATCGGCGTCGAGCTGAACAAGAAGTTCAAGGCGTTCCCCCTGCTCATCTCGACCGAGGGCGTGCCGGAGCTGACGCGCATCACCGCGACACCCGAGGCCTGGCACCTCGGCGCCGGCGCCACGCTGACCAATATCGAGGAGGCCATCGGCGCCGAATATCCCTCCATTGCGAAAATGCTCCGCGTCTTCGCCGCGCGCCAGATCCGCAACCGCGCCACGCTCGGCGGCAACCTCGTGACGGCGTCGCCCATCGGCGACAGCGCCCCGGTGCTGCTGACGCTCGAGGCGAGCGTCGTGCTCGTCACCGCCAAGGGCGAGCGCACGGTGCCGCTGGCCGATTTCTTCACCGCCTACCGCAAGACCGTGCTGAAGCCCGGCGAGGTCATGCGCGAGATCGTGCTGCCGCGCGGCGGGCCGACCCGCGGCCTGACGCGGCGCGTCGACTTCCTGAAAGTTTCCAAGCGCCGCGAACTCGACATCAGCATCGTGGCCGCGGCGTTCTGCGTGGACCTCGACGCCGGCGGCGTCGTCCGCAAGGCGCGCATCGCCTACGGCGGCGTGGCGGCGATGCCGCTGCGTGCGCTGAAAGCCGAGGCGGCCTTGGTAGGCAAGAAGCTCAACGATCCGGCGGCAACACGCATCCTGCACGACACCTTCAAGCCGATCGACGATGCCCGCAGTGGCGCGGAATATCGCCGCGGATTGGTCGTCAGCCTTTGGGAGAAATTTGTCTCCGGCGAGCAGAGCCAGGCGCAGGACGCAGATCTTGGTTTCGCCGGCGACAGCCGTTGGCCGGTCGAGGACGCGTCCCGAAACCTCGGCCACGAAAGCGCCGTCGGCCACGTGACCGGCCGGGCGCTGTATGTGGACGACACGGCGCAGCGCCGGAAGATGCTCGATTGCTGGCCGGTCTGCGCGCCGCACGCCCGGGCGAAGATTTTGCGGCGCGACGCCACCAAGGCCCGGCAGGCGCTGGGCATCCATGCCGTGCTGCTGGCCGAGGATATTCCCGGCGAGAACAACACCGGCCCGGTGCGGCACGACGAGCCGCTGCTGGCGCAGGACGAGGTTCTCTTCCACGGCCAGATGGTGGCGTGGGTGGTCGGCGAGTCGCTGGCGGCCTGCCGCGCGGCGGCGGCGCTGGTTGAGGTGGACTACGAGCCGTTGCCCGCGGTGATCGGCCTGCCGGCCGCCATCGCGGCGGGCAGCTACCACACCGAGCCGCACGCGCTGACGCGCGGCGACGTGGCGACCGCGCTGGCGACGGCGCCGGCCCGGCTGGAGGGCGAATTCGAATTCGGCGGGCAGGAGCACTTTTATCTCGAGACGCACGCGGCCTGGGCGGAGGCGGGCGAGGACGGCACCGTGCTGGTGAATTCCTCGACGCAGCATCCGTCGGAAATCCAGGCCATCGTCGCCGAGGTGCTGCACCTCGCGCGGCACAAGGTCGTCGTGCAGGCCCCGCGCATGGGCGGCGGCTTCGGCGGCAAGGAGACGCAGGGCAACGGATTTGCGGCGCTGGTGGCGCTGGCGGCGGTGAAGACCGGCCGGCCGGTGCGCGTGCAACTCGACCGCGACCTCGACATGAAGCTGACGGGCAAGCGCCACCCGTTCCACGCAAAGTTTTCCATCGGCCACGACAACGATGGGCGCCTGCTCGCCGCGCAGGTGGAACTCGTGTCGGACGGCGGCTGGTCGCTCGACCTGTCCACGGCGATCAACGATCGCGCGCTCTTCCACCTCGACAACGCCTACTACATCCCGGCGGTGCACTTCAGCGGGCGCGTCGCGAAGACCAACGTGACGTCGCACACGGCGTTCCGCGGCTTCGGCGGGCCGCAGGGCATGCTCGTCATCGAGGAGATCATCGACCGCATCGCGCGCCAGGTTGGCCTGCCGCCGGAGGTGGTGCGCGAGCGCAACCTTTACCACGGCACCGGCGAGACCAACCGCACGCACTATCAGGAAGACATTGGCGACAATCGCATCCAGGAAATCTGGGCGCAGGTGCTGGCCAAGGCGGAGTTCGCGAAGCGCCGCGCCGAGGTTAATGCCTGGAACCAGGCCAACCCGCATATGAAGCGCGGGCTGGCGGTGACGCCGGTGAAGTTCGGCATCAGCTTCACGCTCTCGCACTACAACCAGGCGGGCGCGTTGGTGCACATTTATCAGGACGGCTCGGTGCAGGTGAACCATGGCGGCACGGAGATGGGGCAGGGGTTGCACACCAAGATCCTCGGCGTGGCGATGCGTGAGCTCGGCCTGCCCGCCGCGAGCATCCGGTTGATGACCACGAGCACCGACAAGGTGCCGAACACGTCGGCCACGGCGGCGTCGAGCGGCGCGGACCTGAACGGCGCGGCGGTGGCGGCGGCGTGCGTCACGCTGCGTGAGCGACTGCTGCCGGTGGCGGCGACGCTGCTGGGTGAAACTTCACCTGTGGGAGCGACCTTGCTCGCGACTGTCGCGACCAAGGTCGCTCCCACAAATTCGGACCTGCAAGACGTCGTCTTCGAAAGCGGCGAAGTCTTCGCCCGCTCAAATCCCGCGGCCCGCCTCTCCTTCGCCCAGGTCTGCGCCAAGGCCTACACGGAGCGCGTCAGCCTTTCCACGACCGGCTTCTACAAGACACCCGGCGTGAAGTGGGACTGGGTGAAGGCCGAGGGCCGGCCGTTCCACTACTTCGCCTGCGGCGCGGCCGTGGCCGAGGTGGAGGTCGACGGCTTCTCCGGCATGCACCGGGTGCGGCGCGTGGACATCGTCCACGATGTCGGCGACTCGCTCAATCCGGGTATCGACCGCGGGCAGATCGAGGGCGGCTTCGTGCAGGGCATGGGCTGGCTGACGCGCGAGGAATTGCGCTGGGACCCGCAAGGCCGGCTGCTTACGCACAGCGCGAGCACCTACCAGATTCCCGCGTTCAGCGACGCGCCCATCGAGTTCAATGTCACGCTGCTGCCGAAGGCCGCGCAGCCGAGCGTGGTCCACGGCAGCAAGGCCGTCGGCGAGCCCCCGCTGATGCTGGCGTTCTCGGTGCGCGAGGCGTTGCGCGACGCCGTCGCCGCGTTCGGCCAGCCTGGCGGCGAAGTGCCGCTGGCGTCGCCCGCGACCGGCGAGGCGATCTTCGCGGCGATTCAGGCGCGGCTGGCGCGCTGACGGTCCCGCTCGGTCAGGAGCTGGGCGGCGATGCTGAGGGCGATTTCGCGCGGATCGTTGTTGCCGAAGGGAAGGCCGACGGGACAGTGAAATTCCTTCGCGCGCTTCGGCGGCAGGCCGGCGGCGATCAGTTCCTGTTGCAGCACCTTCGCCTTGGCGTCGCTGCCGATGACGCCGACAAAGGGAAAGGTTCGTTCCGCCAGCGCGCGCTGCAGCACGGGGCGGTCGGAAGCGTGGCCCTTGGTCAGGCAGAGCAGGAAGGCATGGTCGGGCATCGTCGGGACCAGGTCGGCCGGCTCGGCGGCCTCGAGATAGCGGGCGTTGCGGGCCCGCGGCAGCTTGTCGAGCCACTCGCGACGCGGATCCACCACGGTAATCTGGCAGTCGAGCGGGGCGAGCACGGGCACGAGCGCCTGCACGACATGGCCGGCGCCGAAGATCCAGATGGGCCACGCCGCGCCGGCGCCGCCCCCCGCGTGCGGTTCGAAATAAAGCTTCACCGAGCCGCCGCACGTCATGCCGACGTCGGTCTTGAGCGCCCAGTTGACGAATTTCGGCTGGCCGGTCGCGTCCGCGAGCAGCTCCTGCGCGACGCTGATGGCCTTGGCCTCGACCTTGCCGCCGCCGACGGTGCCGGTGTGAAGGCCGGCGGCGGTGACGAGCATCTTCGCGCCGGTGTCCTGCGGCGTGCTGCCGAGCGACTCCGTGAGGATGACGAGCACGAACGCAGTGCCGTCGCGCTCGAGGGCGACCAGTTGTTCGTAGAAAGAAGCGGCGGGGTCCGACATGGGCCCCAGTCAGCCACGGATTGGGCCGCTGGGCACGGTTAAAAAGATTGCCGGACGGAGGTCACTACCCCTCCGCCCGGCATCACTTGCGCACTACACTGACCGGCTTGCGCCGGGAGTCTGGTTCCCGCCCGGCGACCCCGGCATGCGCGCGCTCCGCGGCAGGCCGTCGTCGGGTTGGGGAGAAAAAAAGTGGGGAGCCATCGTGAGCGGGAAGGATGGGCCTACTTGAGGGCGAGGGTGCACAGGCAGCCGTCGGGCAGCCGGACGCGGCGGATGACGGTGAGGTCGGCCGCCCGGTAGGGGCTGCCCGGGGGCGCGATCAGGTGCAGATCGAACAGCAGCCCGCCCGGTTTCAGCAGGTGCGCGATCTCCGGCAGGTCGATCCCGCTGGGCTGCGACAGGCGCAGCGCGAGGTGGAAGGTGCCGGTCAGGTCGGGCAGATGGGCGGCGTCGGGCTGGATCCAGACATTCTGCCGCATGCTCGCGCGCACGGCCTGCCGGGCGGCGCCGCGCTCATAGGCCGAGGCTTCCAGGCCGTAGAAGCGGCTGCGCGGAAAACGCTGGGCGAGGAAGAGGAGGGATTCCGCCCGGCCGCAATTCGCGAGCAACAGGTTCACGCCCTGGTCCAGACGGGCGATGGAGCCGGGAGCCTGGGTCAGGATCAGGTCGAGGAGTTGCTCGTCGGTGAGCGCAGAGGAAGCGGATTGGCTGAGGACACACATGTTAGGACGGAAAGTGATGCAATACGACGTTACCAAAACACCCTGGCCCGTCGAAACGGCACAAATTGCGTAACGGTTTGGAAATATTTCCAGCCGGAGTTCGGGTCGCCTGCGCGGCCGCGGCCGCGCGCGGACACTTGAGCCGACAGAGGTGAAAACGGGGCGCGGAGGGGCATGAACGCCGAAGCAAACCAGCCCGGACCAGCGCGCAACTTCCGGCGGGTGGGCCGGTCGGCTAAGGCGCGCTCAGCCCTTGAACGAGGTCCGGCGCCACTCCTGCCAGCGTTCACGGCCGGCGAACATGGGCACGGAGTCGTTGACCGGTGAATCCTTCACCAAAAGAAAATAGCGCGCGAACAGCTCGTCCGCCGTGCCCCAGGCGAAGCCGTAGGGCGGGCCCTCCGAGATCACCGGTTTCTGGTAGTAGAAATAGCCGAGCAGCGAGCCCTGGTATTTCAACAGGCTGGCCATGCGGGCGCGGTAGACCTCGCGCCGCTCCGGTAGCAGCGCGCAGAGGAAGGCGCGCTCGTAGACATAGTCGAACGAGTTGGGCACAAAATCGTGGCTGAAGAAATCCCCGAGGATGATGCGGCTCGCCAGCGCTGTGCCGTTCAGGCGGCGGGCGCGTTCGACGGCCCCGGGCGCGAAGTCGATTGCCGTGACATCGTAGCCGGCCTGGGTGAACGCCTTGATCTCGTGGCCGAGGCCACAGCCGGGAATGAGCACCTTGCCGCGCGCCTGCGGGTTGGAACCGGTGTCCTTGCGCTTGAGGAATTCCTTCAGGTCAGCCGGCACGCCGTCAAAATCCCACGGCGTGTTCGCGCCGAGGTAGCGCGAACTCCAGAATTCCGGGTGACTGGGAGGGATGTCGTCCAACATGGCGGCGGGAGAGCGGGAGGGACAGACGGCCGGTTCGGGCCCCGTTAGTCAAGTCCGACCAGCGTGATATGGCGCAGCTCGAAGGGCGCGCCCTCGAACTGGAAGCCGATTTTACCCTCTCGTAACGAACCGCCGGTGACGCGGTTCTGCGCCACGCCGTTGACCGTGACCTCGATCGTGTCGCCGCGGCAGGTGATGTCGGCGGTGTTCCACTCGCCGGCGGGCTTTTCGCTGTCGGGCGCCGTGTGCGCCTTGATCGCCGTGGCGGCGCCGGGCGCGCTCGTGAGCGGCTCGGCGAACGTGGCGCCGGCCATCGGCAGGAGGTCGCCCGCGGACTTGTTCTTGGTCTGCACCTGGAAGCTGAGCGGCCAGGCCCGGTCCTTCGGCCCGGAGCTGATGTGGAGGAGCACGCCGCCGTTGCCCGGCTTGCCCGGCCAGCGCCACTCGACGTGCAGGCGGTAGTTGGCGTGCGGGGCCGTGGTGGCGATGTAGCCCACCGGCGCGCCGGCCGCGGCGATCACGCCATCGGCTTGGACCGTGCACACGGTGGCGATCTCGGTGGCGGGACTGGTCGTCAATTCCCAGCCGGCGAGGTCGCGGCCATCAAAGAGTTCGCGGGGCTCGGCCGCGCGCGCTGGGGCGGTCGCCAGCGCGAGGAGGGCAAGAACGGGGACAAGGCAACGCATGCCTTCACCCTTAGCAGTTGGTCGCCGATTTGCAAGGGGGGCGGAGTCCCGGCTTGAGCCGCGGCGTGGCCGGGCGCATTTTGCCCGGATGAAACCCCTTTCCCTGGCCCGGCTTGGGCTGATTGCGCTGGCCCTCGGCGCGCGCACCTTGGCGGCCGATTCCGGTGACACCGTGCTGCTTTTCAGCTACTTCACAGGCAACGGCGAGGACGGCCTGCACCTGGCCACGAGCGAGGACGGCCTCAAATGGACGGCGCTGCGCGGCGGCGCGTCGTTTCTCCAACCGGTGGCTGGCGAAAACAAGCTCATGCGCGACCCGTGCCTGCTGCTCGGGCCCGACGGGATTTTCCGGATGGTGTGGACGACCTCGTGGGCCGGCGGGACCATCGGTTACTCGAGCTCGGACGACCTCGTGCACTGGACGAAGCAAAAGACCCTGCACGTCATGGACCACGAGCCGGCCACCGCGAACTGCTGGGCACCGGAGGTCATCTACGATGCGGCGCAGCAGCACTACCTTATCTTCTGGTCGTCAACGGTGCCGGGCCGATTCCCCGTGCCCGACGAGGCCGAGCGCAAGGACAAGACCAAGCCGCCGCGCAACCACCGGCTGTATTCCACCACGACGAAGGACTTCGCGACGTTCACGCCGACGAAGCTGCACTACGAGCCCGGCCTCAATGTCATCGACGAGACGATGGTGCGCGACGGCGACGGCTGGGTGATGTTCGTGAAGAACGAGACGGAGCTCCCGGTGCCGGCGAAGAACATCTACCTCGTGCGGGCGCCGTCGCCCGACGGCCCGTGGACGGCGCCCAGCGCGCCCGTGACGCCGCCCGGCCTGTGGGTCGAGGGCGGCACCGCCATCAAGATCGGCGACTGGTGGCACCTTTACTACGACATCTACCGCGAGAAGAAATACGGCGTGCTGCGCACAAAGGATTTCACCACGTGGGAGGACCTCACAGCCGAGCTCGTCATGCCGAAGGGCATCCGCCACGGCACCGTGCTGCGCGTGCCACGCGCGGTGGTGAACCTGCTGAAGTGAGCCGTGTAAACAGGTAGGGCGCGGACTCCGCTCCGCGCCCTGCCTCAGATGAGCCCGAGCTTCATCTTTCCTTCCTCGGAAATCATCGACTGGTTCCAGGCTGGCTCCCAGGTGATGCGGACATCGGCGTTGGCGACACCGGGAACGAGCAGGATCTTGCCCTTGGCGTCCTCGGCGATGGCCGGACCCATGCCGCAGCCGGGCGCGGTGAGCGTCATGGCGACGTCCACCTTGAAGCCGCCGTCGTCCTGCTTGCCGACATCCATCGAGTAGACGAGGCCGAGGTCGACGATGTTCACCGGGATCTCGGGATCGAACACCTTGCGCAACTGGTCCCAGATCGCCTCGGGGTCGGGCGCGCCATCGGCCAGCGTGGCGGCGGTGACGGTCTGCACGGCGACGGTCTCGCCGATCGCGTCGGCGTCCTTGCCGTCGAGCCGGTAGAGGCCGGTCGAGGTCTGGATGGTGTAGCTGCCGCCGAGCACCTGATGAATGAAGACGGTTTCGTTGGCGAAGAGCGTCTGCTTGTCGCCGCTGGGGATCTGCGTGACGGTAACCTCGCGGGTCAGGATGCGGTCGCGTTTGTCGGTGGTCATGAGAAGAGGAGTCACCACGAAATACACCAAATACACGAAAGAGTCGGATTGGTTTTGGTGTATTTCGTGTGTTTCGTGGTGATCAAGTCAGGTTTTGAATTTTTTGCGGATGATGTCGGTCAGCGTGTCGTGTAGTTCCTGGTTCTCGATTTTGCCGAGGACTTCCTCGAAGAAGCCGAACACAAGGAGTTCCTGCGCCTGGGCGGCGCGGATGCCGCGGGACTCGAGGTAGAATTCCTGCTCGCGATCGATGCGGGACGAGGTGGCGCCGTGCGTGCAGCGCACGTCGTTGGCCTGGATCTCGAGGCCGGGCAGCGAGTTGGCCTCGGCCTCGTCGCTGAGCATCAGGTTGCGGTTGCTCTGGTAGGCGTCGGTCTTCTGGGCGTCGGGATCGACGACGATCAGGCCGGAAAAGATGGTCTTCGCCTGGTCGAGCAGCGCGTTCTTGTAGAGCAGGTTCGAGGTCGTGTTCGGCGCTTGATGCAGCTGCAGCGTGCGCTGGTCGAACTCCTGCGTGCCGTGCGCGACGGTCAGCGCGAGCATCTCGGAGTGGGCGCCGGGAGCGGCCAGCTGGGAGAAGGACTCGTGCCGCGCCTGACGGGCGCCGGCGTGCAGGTTGAGCGAGAGGACCTTGGCGTCGCGGCGGGCGACGGTGGCGTTGAACTGGAAGGAGAGGGTCGCTCGGCTCCAGTCCTGCATGGCGATGTAGGTGACCTGCGCGCCGTGGCCGACGTAAAGGTCGTTGCCGCCGCAGGCGAAATGGGTCTGGGGTTTGGCGTCTGGGGTCTGGGCATCAGACCGGAAGAAGTCGGCGACGGTGATCTTCGCGTTCTCCTCGGCGATGACGAGAGTGTGCGGGAAGACCGCGGTGCCGGCGCCGCAAGCGTAGTGGAATACGCCGACGGGCAGCGTGGCGGTGACACCCTTCGGCACATAGATGAAGGCGCCGTCCTCGAGGAAGGCCTCGTGTAGCGCGGCGAACTTGTCGGAGCCGAGCTTCGACGGCTGCGTGAGCAGATGGGCCTTCACCAAGTCGGCGTGCTGGAGCAGCGCGTGCTGGAGCGTGTCGAAGATGATGCCCGAGCCGGCGGTGCTGGCGTCGATCGCCTGCGAAGCGACGAGCCGGTTGTTGGCGAACACGAGGTGGCCGGCGCCGGTAACGCCAAGCTCGCGGTGCGCCATCTGGTCGAAGCGGCAGGCGGCGGGTGTGGCGTTGAAGCCGTCGAGCGTCAGCGTGGCCAGGTTGGAGAAGCGCCAGCCCTCGTTGGTGCGCTTGGGCATCGGCGCGGCGGCGAACCGCTCGTAGGCGGCGCGCTTGCGGTCGAGCCACCAGGCGGGCAGGTGCTTCACGCGCTCGAGATGAGCGGCGAAGGCTTCGCGCGTGAACGAGCCGGTGAGATTAGTGGAAGTGGCGACGGAAGACATCTTAGGAATTATTTTGAACCACAGAGGCACAGAGACACGGAGCAGAGTCCGGAACTTTGTGCCTTCGTGTCTTTGTGGTTAATCAGCCGACCGATCCCTCCATCTCCAGGTCGATGAGCCGCTTGAGCTCGACGGAGTACTCCATCGGGAACTCGCGGGCGAGGTCGTTGATGAAACCGTTGACGGCGAGGCTCATCGCCTGCGCCTCGGTCAGGCCGCGCGACTGCATATAGAAGATCATGTCCTCGCTGACCTTCGACACGCTCGCCTCGTGCTGCGTGGCGTTCTTGTCGCCGCGGACGCTGATGGCCGGGTAGGTGTCGGTGCGGCTGTTGGTGTTGATCAGCAGGGCGTCGCACTCGGTGTTGTTCTTGCAGCCCTTGAGGTGCTTCGGGATGTGGACGACGCCGCGGTAGGTGGAGCGGCCCTGGCCGACGGAGATCGATTTGGCGATGATGTTGGACGTCGTGTTGTTCGCGGCGTGGATCATCTTCGCGCCCGTGTCCTGGTGCTGGCCATCGTTGGCCAGCGCGATGGAGAGCACCTCGCCGCGGGCGCGCTCGCCCTTCAGGACGACGCCCGGGTATTTCATGGTGAGGCGGCTGCCGATGTTGCAGTCGATCCACTTGATCTCGGCGTCCTCGTGCGCGACGCCGCGCTTGGTGACGAGGTTGAACACGTTGTTCGCCCAGTTCTGGACGGTGATGTATTGGATCTTGGCGCCCTTGAGCGCGACGAGCTCGACGACCGCGCTGTGCAGCGTCGAGGTGGAGAACTTCGGGGCGGTGCAGCCCTCCATATAAACGATCTCGGCGCCCTCGTCGGCGATGAGGAGGGTGCGCTCAAACTGGCCGAAGTTCTCGGCATTGATGCGGAAGTAGGCCTGGAGCGGCTGCGCGACCTTCACGCCCTTCGGCACGTAAATGAACGAGCCGCCGGAGAACACGGCGCTGTTGAGCGCGGAGAACTTGTTGTCGCCGGTCGGGATGACCTTGCTGAAGAATTTCCGGAAGATCTCCGGGTGCTCGCGGAGGCCCTCGGTGGAGTTGACGAAGATCACGCCCTGCTTGGCGACGATATCCTTGATGTTCGAGTAGGCGGCCTCGGAGTCGAACTGGGCCTCGACGCCGGCGAGGAACTTGCGCTCCTGCTCGGGGATGCCGAGGCGCTCGAAGGTCTTCTTGATGTCGTCCGGCACCTCATCCCAGGTGCGCTTGGGTTTCTGGCCCTGCGAGAGGTAATAGCGGATCTTGTCGAAATCAATGTTCTCGAGGTCCTTCGTCGCCCAGTGCGTGGGCATGGGTTTTTCGCGGAAGGTCTTCAGGGCCTTCAGGCGGAAATCGAGCAGCCACGGCTCTTCCTTCTTCACCGAGCTGATGTAGCGGACCGTGTCCTCGGTCAGGCCCGTGCCGGCGTCGAAGGCGTAGTCGACCTTGTACTGGAAGTCGCCCTTGGTCTGGTCGATGCCGACGACGGGGTTGGCCGCCGTTTCATCCGCGGTGGTGGTCATGCCTTCGGTCTCGGTAAGTGGCTTCATGGTGATGGGTCCGGGTGCGTGCGGCGGAACGCTCAACGTCCAACGCTCAACGTTGAACTTTTAAGTGAAGAAGAACGGGCGGCGGGCATTGAGCGTTAAGAGTTAAGCGTTGAGAGTTGAGCGTTCGCCTGGCGTCAGGCATTGGCGGCGGCGAATTCTTGCTTCACCCAGTCGTAGCCCTTGGCCTCGAGCTCGAGGGCGAGGGACTTGTCGCCGCTCTTCACGATGCGGCCGTCGTGCATGACGTGCACGAAGTCCGGGACGATGTAGTCGAGCAGGCGCTGGTAGTGGGTGATGAGCATGATGCCGGGGGCGGCGGCGGACTTGCGCTGGGCGTTGACGCCGTCGGCGACGATGCGGAGCGCGTCGATGTCGAGGCCGGAGTCGGTCTCATCCATCAGGGCGATCTTGGGCTCGAGCATGGCCATCTGGAGGATCTCGCAGCGCTTCTTTTCCCCACCGGAGAAACCTTCGTTGACGGAACGGGAGGTGAACTTCCGGTCGATCTTCAGCATATCCATTTTCGCGTAGAGTCGCTTGTAGTAACCGGTGGCGTCCAGTTCCTCTCCCTCGGTCATACGGGCCTGCACGGCGGCCCGGAGAAAGTTGGCGATGGAAACGCCGGGGATCTCGCTCGGATATTGGAAAGCGAGGAAAAGTCCGGCGCGGGCGCGTTCGTCGGGCTCCATGGCGAGGACCGACCCGCCGTCGAGCAGCACTTCGCCGCTCGTGATGGTGTAGTCCGGGTGGCCGGCGATGGCCTTGGCGAGCGTGCTCTTGCCGGTGCCATTCGGCCCCATGATGGCGTGCACCTCGCCCTGCTTGATGGTCAGGGTGAAGCCCTTGACGATAGTTTTGTCGCCGATGCTGATGTGAAGGTCGTGGATGACGAGTTGGGACATGAGAAAAGTGAAGGTGAGAGGGAGGTGTGGTCGCGCCCGTTCGACAGGCTCAGGACGTGGCCGGCTTCGCCGAGCCACGAAAATTCAGCTCGATGCTGCTGGCCTGGAAGCCGGGGGGCAGGACCTCGCGCAGGCGGGTCATGATTTCGGCGGGCAGGTCCACGTCGTGGATTTTGCCGGACTGCTCATCGTGAAAATGCGCGTGTTCGTGGAGGTTTGGACAGTAGCGGGTGGGAGCGCGCTCCAAGTTGACCTGGCGGACGATGCCGCAGCCGACGAGGGTCTCGAGGCAGTTGTACACCGTAGCCAGCGAGATGGTGGGCATCTGGGCCTTCACGCGGGCGAAAATCTCATCGGCGGTGGGGTGGTCGCGCTTTTCCAGAATGACTTTGAGCACGACCTCGCGTTGCGGGGTGGGGCGGACATCGCAGGACTTGAGCCGTTCGGAAAGGACTGCGTGCTTTTCAGATTGGGTGGACATCGGTGGAGAGAGTCCGACAAAGCAACGCACCCGCGACACGGTTTCAAGTAAGAATTAGAATAATTCTAAATAGATGCATATCGGACTGAAGACCATATATATAACCAGCCAATCAAGTGTGTCACATGAAGTGATCTAGCTTAGAGCTGGAGCGGCGGTCTATGACCGCCGGCTCTGAAACCGGCGATCATAGAGCACCGCTACAGCAAACGGACCAGGCACCGGGCGTC
>JANYAM010000143.1 GCA_025361365.1 Opitutus sp.
CCGATGGCGCCGACGAAGAGCGAGAGGCCCGTGATGAACAGGCCCGCCATGGCGATGCCCTGTTTAATCGGGTCGAGCTGGGCCTTGAAGGCCTGGGTTTCGTTGACGGTGAAGTTGTCCCGCTCGCCCGGCAGCTGGCCCCGCACCCGGCGCATGGCGCCGACCAGTTCTTCCTTCGCGTCCGCCAGTCGGTTCTTGTCCTTGATCTTGACCCGGATCTCCGCGCCGCGGCGGGTGCCGGCGTAGCGCCGGAAGGTCTCGAGCGGCACAATCGCTTGGTTGTCGAAGCTCTGCAGGCCGAGGAAGGAACCCTGCTTCGTGATCACGCCAATGACGGTGAAGGGATGCCCCGAGATGACCACGCTCTGGTCGATGGAGGAGCGGCCCGGGAAAAGCGCCTCGGCCACATCAAAGCCCAAGACGCAGACGTTCCGGGCGCCGGCGGCCTCGGTGTCGTTGAAGAGCCGCCCCTCGCTGAAATCGGCGGTGATCAACCGGCCGTAGTCGGCCGTGGTGCCCAGGACGGACACGCCATTGACCTTGTTGTCGCCGGACTTGACCGACGCGCCGCCGCCCGCGACCGGCACGGCGACCTCGAGCTGGGAGTTGGGCGTCTGCTCAATTATGGCGTTGAGCTTCGCGGCCATCTCCGGCCGGATGACCGGACGGTTGGCGTAGTTCCACCAGTCCTCCACCCCGCCCCACGGCCATTTCTGCACGTAGAGCACATCGTCGCCCAGCATGGCCAGGCTGTTGTTGAAGCCGGTATCGATGCCCTTGATGGCGGTGCCCATGAGCGTGACGGCTACGATGCCGATGATGACGCCCAGCGCGGTGAGGATGGAACGCATCTTGTTCGCGCGGATCTGCGTGATCGCGATGCGGAAGGACTCGATGAACTCGTAGAGCAGACGTTTCATGGGAAGCGAGGGTTGGGGATGAGGTTCGCGGTGCTACCCAGTTGTGTGAAAAATCATTCCTGACGGACGTCGCTCTCAATCAGGCCGTCGCGCAGGCGCACGATGCGACGGGCATGGCGGGCGATGTCCTCCTCGTGCGTGACGACGATGATGGTGTTGCCCTGCTCGTAGAGTTCCTCGAGCAGCTGCATGATCTCCTCGCCGGTCTTGGAGTCGAGGTTGCCGGTCGGCTCGTCGGCGAGGATGATGGAGGGGTTGTTGACCAGCGCACGGGCGATGGCCACGCGCTGGCGCTGGCCGCCGGAGAGCTCGTTGGGCTTGTGCCCCATGCGTTCGCCCAGTCCGACGTCGTGCAGGACCTGCTTGGCCTTCTCGCGGCGCTGGGAAGGTGAATAGCCGGCGTAGATGAGGGGCAGCTCGACGTTGGCCAGGGTGGTCGAGCGCGGGAGCAAGTTGAAGGTCTGGAAGACGAAGCCGATCTCGCGGTTGCGGATGTCGGCCAGCTCGTCGTCGGTCATGCTGGAGACATCCTTGCTCGTGAAGAGATACTTGCCCGTGGTGGGGGTATCGAGGCAGCCGAGCATGTTCATCATGGTGGACTTGCCGGAACCGGACGGGCCCATGACGGCCAGGTATTCGTTGCGCCGGACGTTGAGGGTGACGCCGCGCAAAGCGTGGACGATCTCCTCGCCCATCTTGTAGAGCTTGGTGACGTTCTCGATCTCGATGACCACCGGGCCGGGCGGGCGGTAGGGGCGCGGGGTGGCCGAGAGCGCGGGGGCGGAAGAGGAACTCATGGCGGGGGAGCCTGGGCGGCGCCGCGAGGGCGCCGTGCCAGATTACTTGGCGGCTTCCTCTTTCTTGGGTTTCTCGATCATGACCTTGCTGCCATCCTTCAGCTTGCGGCTGATGGCGGCATAGCTGCCGGAGACGACCTCCTCGCCGGCCTTGAGGCCGGATTTGACCTCAATGGACGTGTTGTCCGCAATGCCGGTCTCGACCTTGCGCAGCTTGACGGTGTCGCCGGACTTGACGAAGACCACGCGGTCGAGCTTCTCGAGGTTGCGGCGGGCGTCTTCTTTTTCCTTGGCGAGGTCGAGATCGTTGCCGGAGCGCTCCTTGGCCTCCTTGGCCTTGGCCTGCTGGAGTTCCTCGGAGGTCTTACCGCCCGCGGCGCGGACGGTGAC
The DNA here is from genome assembly GCA_025361365.1 of Opitutus sp. Lineage (GTDB taxonomy): Bacteria > Verrucomicrobiota > Verrucomicrobiia > Opitutales > Opitutaceae > Lacunisphaera. Next base: position 2,108 of record JANYAM010000143.1, read on the forward strand.
GCTCTGGACCGGGATCGCGACGACGTTGGCGACGGTCTGGGTCTCGATGTCGACCGTGCCGCTCATGCCCGGGCGGAGGTGGGCATCGCGGTCGGTGATGCGGATCTTGACTAGGAAGTTGGTCACATCGTCGGTGGGCACGGCGTTGTTGCCGCTGCCGCTGGCGCCGGTGCCGGCGGCCGAGCTGGAAATCTCATTGACTGTGCCCGAGAACTTGCGCCCCGGGTAGGCGTCGATGCTGATGGCGGCGTGGTCGCCGAGCTTCACGTTCACGATGTCATTTTCGTTCACCTTGATGCGGACCTCCATGTTGCTGAGGTCGGCGACGCGCATGATCTCGGTGCCGGCGAAGGAGCCCGTGCCCACCACGCGCTCGCCCACCTCGCTGCTGAGGGAGCTGATCGTGCCGTCCATCGGCGCGTAGATCGTGGTCTTGTTGAGCTGGTCCTTGAACTGGCTGAGCGAGCCCTCGGTGCGGCGGATCTGCGCCAGCGACGAATCAAAATCGGCCTTCGCGACATCGAGGTTGGTCTTGGCCGCGGTGAAATCGGCATCGGAAACGAGCTTCTTGGTGTAGAGTTCCTGGGCCTGCTTGAAGTCCTGCTCGGCCTTGGTGAGGTGGGCCTGGCTCAGCACGCTGGTGGCCCGGGCGGAAGCGAGTGAGGCCTCCTGCTGGTCAACCTGGGCCTGGTAGGTATCAGGCTTGATGCGGACCAAGAGGTCGCCCTTCTTGACCGCCCCGCCCTCTTTGACCGGAATGTCGACGATTTCGCCGGCCACTTCGGGGGAGATTTTCACCTCGGTCTCCGGCTGCACCTTGCCGGTGGCGGTGACGAGCTGGGTGATCGTTTTGACCTCGGCCTTTTCCGTGGTCACGGGGATGCCGGCTTCCTTCTTGGTCGAGGCGGCGATGACGACCGCGCCGATGACGACGACGGCCAGCACGCCAAGCACGATGAACAGCTTGCGGCGGGATTTCTTCTTCAGGGGAGCGACGGGAGCCGCGGGGGCGGATGGGTTCGTAGGTGCAGGCATGGGGATCAGTTAGTCGGTTAGATTGAGAGGAAAGCAGGACGGTTGGCCAGCGCTTTACGCGTTTTTCCGCCCGGCCCGCCCTGAAAACACAGAAGGGCCCCTATGGGCCCCTCTGCAACACAACTGATAACTACGAACAGGCGCAGTGAAGCAGGGGCGGTGCGGTGGGAAAATGCCAGAGCGATGAAGCTGGAAGTTTTAGCGATGAAGCCCCCCGGGACCGGGATGAAAGGCGGCAGGCCGCGGGTGGTGCTGGGCATGCGGTTAAAACACAGGATTTTCCCCGAAAGTTGCACTCAGTTTTGATGAACGGGCGCCGGGCCCGGATGAGTGGCGACGGCGACGGCGGATCAGCGGGCGGCCTGCTCCCACGCCAGCGCCGCCCCCACGATGCCCGCATCGTTATGCATCTTGGCCGGCACGATCCGGGCCCTGGCCTTGAGGTATTTGAACCACTTGTCCGACTGCTTGCTTACCCCGCCGCCGATGATGATCAGCTCCGGTGAGCAGAGCCGCTCGGCGACTTCGAAAAAGACATTCACGCACCGGGCCCACTTCTTCCAGCTCAGGTGGTGCCGCTTCTTCGCGGCGGCCGAGGCGTAGTGCTCGATGGGTTTTCCCTTCCACGGGATGTGGCCGAACTCGATGTTGGGCATCAGCTGTCCCCGGTAAAACAGCGCCGAGCCGATGCCCGTGCCGAAGGTCAGCATCAGCACCGAGCCCTGATGTCCCTTCCCCGCCCCGAACTTCATCTCCGCCAGGCCGGCCGCATCCGCATCGTTGAAGAGCCGGACCTTACCCCTCGTCGCGCGGCCAAACAGCGCCGCCCCATCCTTGTTTTCCCAGTTGTGGCCGAGGTTGCCGACGGCGTCGATGCGGTCGCCGAGGATGATGCCGGGAAACCCGATGCCCACCGGGCCCTGCCAATTGAAATGCCGGGCGATTTCCCGGGCGGCGGCCAGACCATGCGCCGTCGGACACGGGGCGGCGATCTCCACGCGGAGCCGCTCCGCGAGCAGCTTGCCGGTCTTTGTGTCCACGGGGGCGCCCTTGAAGGCCGAACCGCCGATATCAATGCCAAGGACTTTCATGTGTTCCCCAGCTAGGCGGGATTGCGGACCTGTTGCAACTCCGCGGGCGTGGCCGCGCGCACCGTCACCAACTCGACTTCAAAATGCAATTCCTGCCCGGCCAGCGGGTGGTTCGCGTCCAGCATCACCTCGTCGCCCTCGATGGCGACCACCGTCACCACCGGCGCCTGCCGGTCCGGCCCGGTCTGGAACTGGTCGCCGACCTTCACGTCGGCCACGGGCAGGTTCGCCTTCGGCACCTTTTGCACCAGCTCGGCCTCGCGCACGCCGTAGGCTCGCTCGGGCGGCACCACGACGTCGCGTTTCTCGCCGGCGGCCATCGTGCGCAATGGCTCCTCCAAGCCCTCGATGATCTGGCCCGTGCCCTCGAGGAAGGGCATAGGCTCGCCGCCCCGGGAGGTGTCGAGCACCCGGCCACTGGCGTCGCGCAGGGTGTAATGAAAGGTGATTAAGCGGGCGTTCATGTCTCCTCGCGCAGCACGGCGAGGGGCGGATGATTGCTCACGCCGCGGTTGGCGAGCCAGCCCGTAATGATGGTCAGCGCCGTCACCGCCGCCACCGCGCCGACCAGCAGGGGCAGCGGCGGGACCGGGGAGACCTTGAAAAGAAACTTGGCCAGCAGGCCGTTGGCGGCGACCGCCAGCCCACCGCCCGTCGCGGCGGCCAGCAGGCCGAGCACGGCGTATTCCGCGAACATGATCTGCCGCAGCTGGGTGCGCTGCGCCCCGAGTGTCCGCAGCAAAACCGCCTCGCGCACCCGCTGGTGCCGGCCCATCAGCACCGCGCTGACGAGCACCACGAGGCCCGTGATGACCGTGAAGCTGGCGAGGAACGAGATCGCCCAAGCGATCTTCGTGAAAATCCCGTCGAGCAATCGCAGCACGAAGCCCAGGTCGATGGCCGACACGTTCGACAATTCCTTGGCCAACGCCCGCTGCAGGCGCGCCGTGTCCTCGGGACTGGTGGACTTGGCCGCCGCTGCGAACGTCGCCGGGGCGCTGTCCAGCGGACCCTGCGGGAACACGAAGAAGAAATTCGTCTGCATGCGCCGCCACTCAACCTGCCGGATGCTGCCGATGACCGCCTTGACCGTCACGCCCTGCACGTTGAAATCCAACTCATCGCCAATTTTCAGCTGCAGGTCCTTGGCGATACCCTGCTCAGCGGAAATGGGCACGCGCGCCGCGCCGTCGGCCGGCACCTGCCCGACGAAGCTGCCCTCAATTAATTTCTCGGCGTCATCGAGCGTGGCGCGGTAAGTCGAGCGGTATTCGCGGCGCAGCGCCCAGTTCGGGAGGCTGCTGGCCTTGTCGGCGGCGATCTCCTCCGCCGTGCGGCCCTTCAGGGCGCTCAGCCGCATCGTGATGATCGGCGAGGTTTTCGTCAGCGGCACGCCCTCGCGCTTGGCGATCGCCACCAGCTTGTCGATCTGGTCGGCCTGCACGTCGAAGAACATCAGGTTCGGCCGGTCCCCGCTGCCCATGCCTTGCAGCTGCCCCAGCAAACCGGCCCGCACGAGCAGGAGCGTGAGCAGCATGAAGGTGCCGAGCCCGAGCGACATCATGAGCAGCACCGTCCGGTTGTTGGGCCGGTGCACATTGGCGACGCCCTGCCGCCAGGTGTAGGGCAGCCAGCCGGTCCGCAGCCGCCGGGCCAGCCACATGATGCCGTGCGCCGCACCGGCGAGGACCGCGAAGCTAATCCCCATCGCTGCGCTGAACGCGAGTCCCGCCTGCCAGTAACCGGTCTGCAGCGTGGCGAAGCCGAACACCGAGCAACCGATCGCCACGTAAACCAGCCAGCGCAGCGGATCGGGGCGGCTGTCGTCTTCATAACCCGAGCGCAGCACGTGCAACGGCGATACGCGCCGCACCTCGAGCAACGGCAGCAGCGTGAACAGCGCGCTCACGCCCACTCCGGCCGCGACGCCCTTCAGGACCGCCAGCCAGGAAATGGTGAACTCCAGGTGATAGGGCAGGAATTTCTGCAGCAGGAACGGCAGCACGAACTGCAGGCTCAGGCCCAGCAGCGTCCCCAGCGCGCTGCCGACCAGGCCGAGACCGAGACCCTGCACGAGATAGATCGAGAAACTTGTCCGCGCACTCGCGCCGAGGCACCGCAGGATCGCCACGGTGGCGAGTCGCTGACGGATGAACACATGCATCGCGCTCGCCACGCCGACGGCACCGAGGAACAGCGCGAGAAAACCCACGAGGCTCGTGAACGAAAAGACGTTCTTCAGCGCATCGCCAATCTGCTCCTTGCGCTCCTCCGCCGTGGCGAAGTTCAGGCGTTCCCCGCGCAGGTCCGCGCGGAGTTTCTTTTCCAGCTCCTTCGCGTCGGTCGCCGGCGGGAGCTTCAGGTAGACGGTGTGCTGCGAGAAGCTGCCCTTGCGGAGCAGATTCGTGGCCTCCAGCGCCGCCTTCGAAACCTGCACCCGCGGTGCGAACATCGAGGCGAACGGGGACTGGCCCGGGTATTTTTTCAGTGCGCCCACCACGGTGAAGGTGGTGCCGCCGAGCTTGATCTCCCCGCCCACCGCGGCGCCGGCTTGGGCCAAGGCGGTCTCCTCGACGATGGCGCTGTGCCCGTCGGCCAACAGGGCAAAGGCGTCCACGGGCGCCGTCTCCACCTCGCCGTAGAAGGGAAACCCGCCCTCGATGGCGGTCAGCTGGACGAGCCGGGGCGTGCCGTTGGCGAAGGTTGCCATGGTCGTGGTGGCGACGCCCGTCGCCAGTTCGCCGCCGGAGGCGCGGAACCGGGCGAGCGCCTTGGCGGAAAAATCCTGCCGAGCCGTGGCCGACAGGTCGGCGCCGAGCAGGCCCTTCGCCTGCGAGTCCACGGCCTCGCGCAAGCTGTCGCCGAGCGAACTGATGCCGATGAGTGCCGCCACCCCGAGCACAATGGACAGGGAATAAAGCAGCAGGCGACGCCGGCTCGCCCGCGTGTCCCGCCAGGCCATCTGGAGGATGAAGCTCATCGGAAAGAAACGCCCACGAAACACACGAAATGACACGAAACCGATTTCATAAGGCCAGGCGCTCCCACTCCAATTTCGGGTAGTGGCCGAAGTTGATCAAAAGGCCCAGCCGATGGCCGGTAGCATTAAGGGAATTCAGCAATTGAGCCCGATGCTCGTCGGCTAATTTTTCGACGGCTTTCAATTCAACCACGATTTTCTCGAAACAAACAAAGTCAGCGACGTAACGCTGCTTCAGCGGATGACCCTTGTAAGCGAGGGCCAGCGGACTTTGTGCCACATAGGGAATCCCCTGCATTCCCAGTTCCAGTTCCAAGCATTCCTGAAACACCGCCTCAAGGAATCCGCTGCCCTTGTCCTTGTATACCTCAAAGCTCGCTCCGATGATTTTGTAGCATTCCTCCGGATAGATCAGGTCTTTCATTTTCGTGTCCTTTCGTGTGTTTCGTGGGCCCTGATTGGTTGGTTCGTGGTGACACAAATTAAGTCTTTTCGTCGGAGATCACCGCGCCGCTGCGCAGGCGCATGATGCGCTGCGTGCGGCCGGCGAGCTCGAGATCGTGCGTCACGAGCACCAGCGTCGTACCGCGCTCGCGGTTGAGGCCGAAGATGAGGTCCACCATCGCGTGCGCGGTGTCGCCATCGAGGTTGCCGGTCGGCTCGTCGCAAAAAAGGATGCGCGGGCGGTTGATGAAGGCCCGGGCCAGCGCCACGCGCTGCTGCTCGCCGCCGGAGAGTTTCACCGGGTAGTGATCGAGCCGCGCGCCCAGGCCCACCCGCCCGAGCAGTGCCCGCGCCTCGGCGTCGCCGCCGGTCTCGCCGCGCAGCTCGAGCGGGACGAGCACGTTCTCCAGCGCGGTCAGGGTCGGGATGAGCTGGAAATTCTGGAACACGAAACCGACGCACTCATTGCGGACGCGCGCGCGTCCGTCCTCGTCGAGCCCGCCGATCTCCCGGCCGTCGAGGTGCACGCGGCCCCCCGAGGGCTGGTCGAGGCCCGCGCACAGGCCGAGCAGCGTGGTCTTGCCGCTGCCGGACGGGCCCACGATGGCGCAGCTGCCGCCGGCGATGAGGTCGAACGACACCTCGTGCAGGACGGTCAGCGGGCCGGCCGCGGTCGCGTAGGTTTTGGTCAGGCGCTCGACTTTTAGGATAGTTTGGGCACTCATAGTTCCTGCAAATGCGTCTGAACAAGAGTGAAATCCCCCCAAAGCGCAAAAGCCAAACGTGGTGGGCGGTTGTTCTCGGCCTGTGGCTGGTCTCGGGCTTGGGAGCAACGGAACCGAAGACGATGGTGTTTTTCGGTGACAGCCTGACCGCTGGCTACGGACTCGAATCTTCCGACGAGGCCTTCCCCGCCCTGATTCAAGAGCGCCTGAGAGTCACCGGGCAGCCGTGGCGGGTCGTCAACGCTGGCCTGAGCGGCGAGACGACCGCGGGCGGCTTGCGCCGGCTCGACTGGATTTTGAAGCAGCCGGCGGACATTTTCGTGCTGGAGCTGGGCGGCAATGACGGACTGCGCGGCATATCCCCGGAATCCTCGCGGGCCAATCTCCAGGCCATGATCACGCGCATCCGCGAGCGCTATCCAGACGTAAAGCTGGTCCTGGCGGGAATGCAGATGCCTGCGAACATGGGCCCCGACTACACCCGCCAGTTCGCCGCCATGTATCCCGATCTCGCCCGCGAAAACCACCTCACCCTCATTCCCTTCCTGCTGGAAGGCGTTGGCGGCGTACCCCGCTTGAATCAGGCCGACGGCATCCATCCCAACGCCGAAGGACACAGCAAGGTTGCGGAAACCGTCTGGAGCGTTATCAAGGTACTGCTTTGAAGTTCCCCTGCCCATTCTTCGGAGCACTGCTTTGCCTGGCTGCCGCGGAGTCGGGCCAGGCCAGCCCGGTCTTGAGCGCCAGCACATCGGTCAGCTGGGACGAAAACATCACGCGCTGCCCCTACCCCGGCGGCACCCGTGACGCCGTGCTCTACGACCTGAACGGCGTCGCCGAGTGGCACCACCAGCTGTCCCGGGATGTGGCCTTGCAGTATGGCTTGAATGCAGGCTACGAAGCCTACCCGCGATTCGACGGGCTGGATCGCATGCTGGCCGGACTGCAAGTGTCGGTGCGCCGCAAAGTCGGCTTGGGGCCGTTCGCCCCGGCGTTCAGCGCCGCGTTTTCCTACACCGGCGACTGGTATCGTGAATCACTCCACAGCGGCACGCGTTTCACGGCCAACCTTTCCTGGTCCCAGCGGTGGAACGATGCATGGCAAACAGTGCTGACCGCGGACGTGCTGCACAACAACGGGCATGGCGCGGCCTACGACTACCACAACCGCGGGTTGTCGCTGGAGGCGCGCTACGATATTGCCGCGCGCTGGGAACTGGCGGCGGGCGGCGGGCGGCGGTGGGGCGAACAAATCACCTATGCGTGGCGTGGCGGCAGCGGCGCCACCTTCCCCTACGTGTTCGAGATCTGGAAAAACACCATCGACATTCGCACGTTTGGGCCGAACTGGTCCGCCTACTCCATCGATGCGCACGCCGACACCGTCTGGTTCTCTCTCTCGCCCGCGCTCGGGGCCAATGGCTCGCTGCCCCTGCGTTTCGAGCAAACCTCCGTGGTTGGACGCGGTGAAAGCTACCGGACCCGGCAGGTTTCCCTCAGCTTCGTTTTCCGTTTCTAGCATGAGATTTCGAATCATGGCCATTCTGCTGGCGTGCCTGGGGGGCTTTGCCGCCCAGGCGGCCGAGGGCGTAAAGGTGGTTGTCCGCGCCACGCTCGACGGGAAACCCGTGGCGGACGCGGTTGTCTCGGCGACCCCGCTCGATCATCCGGTTCCACCGCCCACTCTTCAGGCGATCGCAGAAATCGAACAGAAGGACCAGGAATTCCGCCCCTTCGTCACGGCGATCCAGGTCGGATCCACCGTGAAGTTCCCCAATCACGACACGGTGCAGCACCACATCTATTCGCTCTCCAAGGCGAAGCGTTTCGAGATCCCGCTTTACCAGGCGGGGGCCACCGAATCGGTGGTCTTTGACCAGCCCGGGCTCATCAGCCTCGGTTGCAACATCCATGATTGGATGCTCGCCTACATCGTCGTGCTGCCCACGCCTTATTTTGCCAAGACCGATGCGAGCGGCGCCGGGATCCTGCCCTCCCTGCCCCTCGGGCGGTACCGCCTGGAGATCTGGCATCCCCGGGCGCCGGCGCCGGTGGTCCAGGAGATCACGTCCGCGCCGGATAGCGTCTCTTCGCTGGAATTCGCGGTCGCGCTCAAGCCCGACAAGCGCATCCGTCGCGCGCCCACGGGCAAGGCCACGGACTACTGAAGGCTGGGATGACGCTCGGCTCATTTCAATTCCGCCGCTTCAGCACGCGCCTGATCTGTCTGCTCATCGGACTGCTGGCCGGCGTCCTCGTCACGGTCTATCTGCTGGTGACCCGGGCCAACGAGCAGAACGCCTTCCAGCATATCAACCAGAACCTGAAAGTGGGCGCGCAGATTTTCCGGCAGAATCTGAGCGAGCGCATCAATTACCTGAGCGGCAGCGCCAAGGTCATGAGCAACGATTTCCAGATCAGGAAACTGATCATGCAGGATCCGCTCGATCGGGAAACCCTGCGCTCCACGCTCAACAGTTACGCCGAACGCCTGCGCTTCAGCCAAAGGGCCAGTCCGCCGGTCATTTCCCTGTTCTCGGCCGACCGGGACCTGCTCGCGGTCAGTGTTCGCGATATGAAACTGGGCGAGGAAAACGTCGGGCCGTTCCAAAACCTGATCCGCCATGCCGCCGAGGCCGACATGGAGCAGGCCAGCGGCTATTCATATCTGGGTGGCAGATTGCATGTGCTCGTCGTGGTACCCCTCTATGCGCCCTACCCGAATGTCGCCGGCTGGTTCGGACTTGCCTACCCCATCGATCAGGCGCTCGCCGAAGCCATCAAGAACACCACCCTGCTCGAGCTTACCTTTGCCTCCAGCCCCCATGACGAACTGGGCCACCGGGTCTTGTCCACCACCTTGCCCACCGCCATGGCCCAAGAAGTCCTGCAGGCCAAACTTCCCGGCAAAAGCACCAGCCACGACAGTGAAATGCTGGTCCTCAGCGGCGAACCATACGTGACGCTTTTTGAATCGCTGGACTTACTCGGCGAGGAGCCGGCCACCATCGTGCTTCAACGCTCGCTGACCGCCGAGCTGGCCCCGGCCCGGGACCTGGAGAATATCGTGCTGCTGATCTCCCTGGCCGCGCTCGCCGTTGCCGCGGGCGCGGCACTCTGGATTGCCCGGGGCGTCAGCCAGCCCTTGCAGCAACTGGCCGAGCACACGGCCCACGTGGCCACCGGTGACTACACCCAGCGCCTCACCCTTGATCGCGGGGATGAACTGGGCCAGCTGGCCACCGCCTTTAACCACATGACCGCCGGCCTCGCGGAACGCGACAAGGTGCGCGACCTCCTCGGCAAAGTCGTGTCGCCCGAGATCGCCGCCCAGCTGCTCCACTCCGACCTGAAGCTCGGCGGCGAGGAGCGCGAGGTGACCATCCTGTTCTGCGACTTGCGCGACTTCACCAGCTTCAGCGAGAAGCTCCCGCCCACCGAGGTGCTGGCGCTGCTCAACCGCTATCTCGACCGGATGAGCACCATTATCGAGCAACACGGCGGCGTAATCGACAAATACATCGGCGATGCGATCATGGCGCTCTTCGGCGCGCCGGTGGCGGCCCCCGCGGCGCCGGAGCGGGCGATTGCCGCCGCGCGCGATATGGCCCGCGCCCTCGATCTCCTCAACCGCGAGCTGGTCGCGGAGGGCAAACCCGCCCTCGCCTTCGGCATCGGCATCAACACCGCCCGCGTCGTCGCCGGCAACATGGGCTCCAAGACCCGGCTCAACTACACCGTCATCGGCGACGGCGTGAACCTCGCCTCGCGGCTGGAGGGCCTGACGAAGGACCCCGCCTACGCTACGCCCATTATCGTCAGCGAAGCCACCCTCGCCGCCATGAAGGTGCGGCCACCGGCCCGCGAACTTGGCGAGGTGAAGGTGAAGGGCAAGGCCCAGCCCGTGAAAATCTTTGCCCTGTCCGCCAAGGGCGAATCGATGCCGCCCTACGCGTCGTAGGCCGCCGGCGCCGCTTCCGCCAGCTGCGCCCGCACATCCGCCGGGATCGGCTGGGCCATCATCCCGCCCTTCGCATCGGCCGTCACGCACACCGCCGTCACCTCGCCGGTGGCGCACAGCGTGCCGTCCTTCCGGAACTGGAAGACATAGGTCACCGAACGCGTGGTGATTTTCTTCACGAAGAGCTTCACGACCACGGTGTCGTTGAACCGCAGCGGGGCCCGGTAGGCGCAGCTGACGTTCACGCGCGGCCAGGCGACCACCTGGCCCGGCAAAAAGGAGATCAACGGCAGGCCCAGCGAGCGGTAGAAGGCGGTCTCGCAGATTTCCATCCAACGGAAGAAATTGGCGAAATGCATGATGCCGGCCATGTCGGTTTCATGGAACTCCACCTGGCGGCTGAGGCTGAACTCGGAGGGCATGGTAAATACTCCCTTATACGACCCCGCCGTGGCAACGTCGTTCAACCGTGACTTGAATCGGGGCGGCAGCCTGTCAGGCTGGCGGGCCATGAAACTCCTATCCCGACTTCTCGCCGTGGGCGCGCTGCTCACCGCTGTCCAAACGTTTGCCGCCGACACATTCGAGGGCAAAGTTAGCCTCGCCATTACTGCCGACAAGGGCAAGGCCATGAATCTGGACTACTCGCTCAAGGGCCAGAAAATCCGCATGAACATGAACGCTGACGGCCATGAGGTCGCGACGATCATGGACATGGGCAAGATGGAGATGCTCATGCTCATGGCGGAGCAGCATATGTATATGGTCATGCCGATGAAGAAACCCATGGAGCAGGCCATGGAAAAATCGGGCGCGGGCTCCGGCTCCGCGGACGTCGAGGTCACGGGCAAAACCGAGACCATCCTCGGTTACAAGTGCAACCAGATCCTCGTGAAGGACAAGGGCACCGTCACCGAGATGTGGGTCGCCGAGGGTCTCGGCGTCTTCATGGGCCTGGGCGGCGGCGGTGGTGGTGGCGGCATGTTTGGCGGTGGCCGCCGCGGCGGTGGTGCCAATGCGTCCAAGTGGGAGGAGGCGCTCAAGGGCAAGGGCGGCTTCCCGCTGCGCGTGATTTCCCGCGATGCCGCGGGCAAACAAAGCTTCAAGATGGAAGCCACGAAGATCGAACCCGGCTCCCTGCCCGACTCACAGTTCAGCCCGCCGGAGGGCTACCAGAAATTCGACATGCCCAACATCGGCAACATGTTCAAGGGAGGCGAAGAGTAAGACCCGTCCCAAGTTTGATCCGCAAACAAAAGGCCGGGCTTTCGCCCGGCCTTTTTGTTGTGTTCGTAGTCAGAGAAGCGGCTTATACTAAAAGCCGCTAGCTAATACACTTTAGATTGGAACGCCAGAGTTTACCTGATCAGCGAGCCAGGTGTGGATGAGGGAGGAGACGGCGGCCGGGGTGGACCAAGGGCGTGCTGCGGCGGCGAGATGATCTTCGAGGCGGCGCAAGGTCGGATAGAGCCGGTTGGCGACGGCGGCTTTGAGCAGGCCGCCGAAGCGTTCGACCGGATTGAGTTCGGGACAGTAGGGCGGCAGCGGCAACAGCCGCAAATTAGCCGGCAAGCGGACATCGTCCGCGGGCAGATGGAAGCCGGCCTGATCGGCGATCACGACATGGAGCGCCGTGGGGTCGGAGTCGGCGATCTGCTGGAGAAAGAGCGCGTGGATGTCGCGGTCGATGGCCGGGGTGAACAGCAGTTCGACGGCGTGCGCGCCGTCCACTTCCAAGGCCTCGTGCAAGTAGCCCCATTGGTAACGGGTCGCGTAGGGCGCATGCACCCGCACCCCGCGGCGACCCCAGACCCGGCGGATGACCGGCAACAGTCCGTAGCGATGCTCGTCGAGCACCCACACCCGCACGGGTTGCGCCGGCGCCGGACCGACCACGGCCTGCAACCGCGCGGGCAGTTCCACCTTAAACTTGGCCGCTTTGACCGGATCTTTTTTCGCGTGCGACTTGCGCGGGACTTTCAGTTTCCCGCCCAGTCGCCGCAAAACCTTGAGCGCCCCGCTCACGCTCAGCGTCTTGCGGGTGCGCTTTTTGATCCACGCCTGCGCGTCCCGCGCCTGCCGGAACTGGCCCGCCTCCAGCCGCGCGATAAACTCTTCGGCCACCGCCCCACGCACCGCCGGGGTCCGGGCCCCGGCCCAGTCCCGCGTGAGCAACCCGGCCACGCCACCACGCTCCACCTTGTCGCGATAGTTGAAGACACTCTTACGGCTCACCCCGGCGACTTTCGCGATCTGCGCGGTCGTCAGTTCATGCTGCGCAATCAACCGCACCACCAGCAATCGCTGCCGCCCCCAGTCCGCCTGCGGCCGCTCCCACGCGGCTTCGATTTCCTTCACCAGTTCTTCTCCCAGCGGCGGTAATTGGCGGGCCATCCCTTCTTCCTGCACGCATTCCCCTGGTTTGGGAAGCGTAAACGCTAGTGGCT
>JANYAM010000165.1 GCA_025361365.1 Opitutus sp.
CTCCGGCGCGATGTCGCGGTCGTGGAAGCACCAGAACGGCGCGCGGATTTTCTGGAAGAACTCGAAGGCCGCATCCATGCGGACCTTGGCGATGGAGACCGGATCGGAACCCTTCTCCCACGGGCGGTTGATCGTGCCCGGGCCGAACGGGTCGGCGCCGACGCCGCGGAAGGCGTGCCAGTAGGCGATGGAGAAGCGCAGATGCTCGGCCATCGTCCGGCCATCGATGGTCTCGTCCGGGTTGTAGTGCCGGAACGCCAGGGGGTTGGCCGAGCGCGTGCCCTCGTAGGCGATGCGCGGAATGCGGGGGAAATGGGGGCGGGAGGATTTCATCGACAAGAGCGGAGCACGGACGGGGTAGCCGCTCAAGAGCAGAGGGAGGTATTTCGCCGTCATAGGGGGGGCGAGACAACCGGCGGTCCATGCTAACAATAGACTTGAAGGAGGCGGCCGGGCGCCTCGGAATCGGCGGCACCCCGAGATGAGCGAAAAACGCGTTACCCTGTCCGATATCGCGGTGAAGGCGGAGGTGCATGTCACCACGGTTTCCCTGGCCCTGCGCAACCACCCGCGCCTGCCCGAGACCACGCGCCGCCGCATCCAGGCGCTCGCAAAAAAGATGGGCTACACGCCCGACCCGTTCCTCCGCGCGCTGGTCGCCTACCGCGGCGGCGTGATCGAGCGGCGCAACAAGCCGACGCTGGCCTACGTGACCAACTGGACCACACGCTGGGGCTGGAAGAGGGTGACCGCCCACCCCGATTTCTACGCCGGCGCCCTGGCCAAGGCCAACGAGCTCGGCTACAAGCTCGATCACTTCTGGATGCGCGACGAGGGCATGAGCCAGGAGCGCCTCGGCCAGATCCTCTACTCCCGCGGCATCAGCGGACTGATCATCGCCTCGCACGGTCGCGAGATGGGCGACGCGCTGGCGTTCGACTGGGCGAACTTCAGCGCGGTGAAGATCGACTACTTCCCGCACCAGCCGGCGCTGCACAACGTCACGAACAACCAGTGCGACATCGCGCGGCTGGCGATGCAGAAGGTCATCGCGGCCGGCTACCGGCGCATCGGCTTCGTCATGCACCGCGGCTGGGACCACGCGGTGGACCATCTCTGGACCGCCGGCTACCTCTGCGAGCAGCAGGCGCTCACGGCCCGCGAGCGCATCCCGGCGCACCTGTTTCCCGAGCCCGAGCCGGTCGAGCGCTGGCTGAACGAGAGCAAGTCCGAGGTGTTCCCCGAGCCCGCCGCATTCAAGGCGTGGTTCAACAAATACCGGCCCGAGGTCGTGATCAGCAAGGCGTCGTTCGTCCTGCCCCTCCTCAAGGAGATGGGCTTGCGGGTCCCGCGCGACGTGGCTTTCGTGGACGTCTTCCTCGACAAAAGCGACGGCGCTATCGCCGGCGTGCAGCAGAACCACACGACGGTCGGCGCGCTCGCGGTGGAAATTCTCGCGGGCCAGCTCCAGCACAACAAATACGGCGTGCCGGAAATCCCGACGACCACCTACGTCGAGGGCACCTGGCACGACGGCGCCACCTGCCCGATGCCGGCGAAGGTGGCGGCTTCTTAGCGGGCCCGTGCGACGGTCGCGCCTTCGACGAGGCTCGTTTCGACGAGAATTTTCCGGCGCGGCGAGGTGGGGTGAAGGATGCGGCTGAGCAGGCGGCTGACGGCGGAGGCCCCGATATCCGCGTGTGCCACCGCGAGGGTAGTGAGTTGTGGCATGCCCGGCGGGGGCACAATGCCGTCAAACCCGGTGATCGAACAGTCCCGCGGCACCTCGAGGCCACGCATCCGCAGATCCGCGATGAGTTGGTAAGCCTGGTGATCGGCGGCACAGACCCAGGCGGTGACGGCCGACTCACGAGTCTGGCGCGTCACGTAATCAGCCACGGCGCCCGGGTCGGTCAGGGGCGGCTGCTCCTGGTGGATGTTGACCGTCCAGGCGGGATCGAATTTCAGGCCATGCTGGAAAATGCCCTCGGCATAGGCGGAGAACCGGCGCGACGCCCATCGTCCGCCCACCGGGTAATGCCAGGTAACGAAACCGATCCGCCGGTGGCCCAGGCGCGCCAGCCGACCGATCACACCGATGATATCGGAATGATCGGTGTCGACGGTATCGATCAGCAAGTGGTCGTATTCCGTGAGGACGGAAATCGTGGAGATTTTGCGCGAGATCTGGTCCACGACCTCCGGGGCGAAAGGATAGATGAGGATGGTGCCGCGCCAGTCATTCGCGCGGATCTGCTGGAAGACCGGCTGGCGGAGGTTTTGGACATCGAGGCCGGTCGGATCCAAGTTGATGACGGCGACGGCCACCCGGTCAATGGCCGCGCGGTCGCGGATTCCCTGCAGCACCGCGGGAAAGGTCGCCATGCCCAGGTTCACACTCGGCATGCCGATCAGGACGCCGATTTGCAGCGGCTTGCTTTGCTTGCTGCGGCGGATGACGCGCGTGGGCGTTTTGCTGTAGCCGAGTTTGCCCGCGAGGGCCTGGACCTTGGCCCGCGTGTCCGGGTGGATGGCGGGATGATTGGAGAGACTGCGCGAAATCGTGGTACGGGAAACGTTCAACAGACGGGCGAGCTGTTTCTGGCTGGTTCGTTTCATGACAGGCATTTCAAAAATGCAGGAGGCCTTAAAGTGCAATAAAAACATGTGCACTTTCTTATAAAAGAATGCGCAATAAAATAACTAATCAATTATGTGTATTCATTTATCAGTTTAATAATAAATATGTTATAATATATTTCGGTCTCAGAATTATTGGATGATTAATCTAATCAAGGTGTGCACATAAAATTTGACGAACGCAACGCATCCCCTGACTGATTTGCGCGCCGCACTTGCGGTGACCTACCCCAAACCTGTGTCCGCCACTTCTCCCGTGGCCAGCATCGGTCCCGAAACGCGCGCAAAAACCACCCCTCCCATGAAATACCGGTATTCAGCCACCTCTTCGCTTCCCATATCCGTGCTCAGTTTCGGACTGGGCGTCCTCTCCCTTGCTCCAGCCTTCGGCCAGACCGCCGCCAGCCCCGGCCCCAGCCGCGACGAACCGGTGGTGCTGTCACCCTTCGTGGTGTCCACGGAAAAGGACACCGGCTATCGCGCCACCAATTCGATCTCCGGTACGCGTCTCGACAAGCCGATCAAGGACACGCCGATGCCGATCGAGGTCATCACGCGACAGTTTCTCGACGACACCGGGACCACCGATCTCCGTTCGGCGCTGAAATACAGCTCGGGCGTCATCCTGCAGTCACAGAACGATCTCTCCAATCGCGGCGCCGGCGCCTATCAGGGTCCGGGTGGCGTGAACAATCCGGAAGGCGCCACCGCCAATCCCAACGCCGTGCAGGTGAAGCTCCGCGGCTTTGTAACCGACAACGCCTTGCGCGACGGCTTCATCCGTCAGAATTCCACCGACTCGGTCAACGTCGAGCGCGTGGAAGTAGTGCGTGGCCCGGCCGCCCTGCTTTATGGCACGGGTAATTTCGGCGGCGTCGTCAATTACCTAACCAAGCGTCCGGCCAACAACCAGAGCGCCTCCCTGGATGCCAGTTACGGCATGAATAATTTCATGCGCGGCCAGGTGGATGTAACCGGGCCGGTCGATGCCGGCAAAAAACTGGCCTACCGGCTGACGGGTGCGGTCCAGGCGACCGAGGATGTCACTGATTATTTCAAGGAGAGCCATTATTTCGTGTCCCCGGCGCTGAGTTGGAAGGCGACCCCTCGCACCGAAGTCTATCTCGATTACGAATACGGCGAGCAGGACACCAGCGGCATCGGCGCCCGCCGCCTCCGGTCCGTGGCAGGGCAGGCGGTCGGCGGGGTGGGCCTGAACAACGACCAGAACGAGCATGGCGGACTCTACACGCCGCCGGGGGCCGATCCGCGCACCTACCGGGTGACCGGACCCGACACCTACCTGAATTCCCAAGCCAGCAACTCCGAGTTCAAGCTGACCCAGCAGCTCACGAACAGCCTTTACCTGCTCGTGGGTTACAACCATTCGACCTTCGACTCCCAAAACCGCGACGTGAACGCGCAGTTATTCGTCAATGAGGGCCCGCTGTCTCTCCGGCAGACCATCCAGCTCCAGCCGCTTTCTCCGGTGGGCGACAGCAGCATCAGTTTCCTGACAGGCACGGTGCCGGGTTCGATCGTTAAATATAACTGGTCGCGGCGGGAGCAGGACGTGGCGCGCAGCCAGGAGCGCATCGAGCTGACCGACCGGTTCACCCTGTTTGAGCAACGCAGCAAGTGGCTGCGTTTCTCCAGCCAGATCCTGGCGGGCTATTCGGAACTGCGGAACGACATCGACACGCACAACTATTCCACCGTGCCGGGAGCCTTCAGCTACAAGGCCCCGCTGGACCTCGCCCCGCTCGTCTTCGGCCGGCAGGGCGATGGGTCGGCCGACCCGGCGATGTATCAGAACAACATCCATGGCGACACCGCATGGAACCGGGCCTTTTATCTCAGCTATAGCGGTTCGTTTCTGGACGACCGGGTAACGCTGCTGGTGGGCGGCCGCAAGGACACCAACGACGCCGCCAACACCGACGTGAATTGGGCCAACCCGGGGGTGACGCCCACCACCTCGAGCCTGCGAGGTGACGGCCAGAGCCAGAAAACCTATCAGCAGGGCGTGAGCGTCAAGGTGACGAAGAGCCTTTCCCTTTACGCCCTCCGCTCCGAAGGCCTGCAACCGAATTTTTCCGGACGGGTGCTCGCCGACACCGGGGCGCCGGCCGGCGCGAGCTTGGCCAAGAGCCGGGAATTCGGCGTGAAGTTCGAGCTGCTTGACGGCCGCCTTTCGGGCACCATCAGCAAGTTCACGATCACCAAAACCGGCTACACCAACGCGGATTGGTGGAATCCCGTCACCTTGGGTAAACCACGCTTTGATGGCACCAAGGACGTGGTTTTCAACGTCTCCAATTTTACCCCAACCTCCGCCGGCAGCGGCGGCAGCAACGGCGGTGGCTCCTATAAGACGACAGGCCTGCCCACGCTGGACCAGCCGGCGGTGGTGGCTGCGTGGAATACGGCAGTGGCCGCCGGTTCCGCGTTCCGCGACGGGGCGGGCGTCTGGCACCTGAATGCGACCAAGCCCACCGGCGCCGCTTACATGGACACAGCGTTCACGACGATCGATGGCGACAACGGGGCAAACTGGCCGGGCTTCCTTTATCAGGGGCTCGATGGCTCCGATCCCCTCGTGAACAACGCTACCATGGACACCTCCGCCTTCCATGGCAGCGGTTCCGGCAATGCCTCCTACCTTACCTCGCAGGAATCGAAGGGTTATGATATGCAGATCCAGTTCAAGGCCACGGCCAATCTGGACATCGTGCTCAACGGCGCCATTACCGAGGTCCAGACCACCAGTTACGGCACATGGATGACCTATCCCTTTCTCCAGGATCGCTGGGCGGTTTGGAATTTCAACAACGGCTCCTGGGGCACCTTCGGCCTGCCGCGCAACACCATCTACGGCACGCCCGGCACAGCGACGTCGGGTCCGGCGACCGAATCCCGCCTGACGGACGTCGGCAACTCCTCGGGTGACGACACTCCGAAGTATCGCTTCGATATCTGGGGTAACTATCGCTTCACGAGCGGTGCGCTGAAAGGTCTCTCGCTGGGGTTGGGCGGTTTCTGGCAATCCAAGCGAGAATACGCCTCGGGCGTGACCCACGGCTCGGGTCAGCTGGTCATCGGCAGCGATGGCAAACTGGTGATCCTCTACACGAAGCCCCAATATAACGTCGACGCGATGGCCCGCTATGAATGGCGGAGCGCCGGTCGCTACCGGCAGTATGTCCAGCTGAACGTTTCCAACCTGCTGGACGACCGGGACGAATACGGCCTGATCTACAACCTGCCGCTCAACGCCAAGCTCACCTACGGGATTCGCTTTTGATTTGGGGTAGCCGCTAGTCGGTTAAACAAAAACAACCGGATGCGCGCTGTTGCACGCGGCGCGCATCCACCCATTTTCTCCGCTTCGTTTTCTCCTCCGATTGCCATGGCCCAGGTGCCCAATCCCATCCTGCCCGGGTTTCATCCGGATCCTTCGATTGTCCGGGTGGGGGCGGAATATTTCGTCGCGACCTCGACCTTCGAATGGTGGCCGGGCATCCGGATCCATCGCTCCACCGACCTGGCGAACTGGCAGCTCGCCGGCCACGTCCTGACCCGACCATCACAACTGGATCTGTGCGGGGTTCAGGATTCCGGCGGCATCTGGGCGCCGGCCCTCAGCTTCGCAGACGGCATTTTCTGGCTGACCTATTCCGATGTGCGCGGGTTCAACGGTTTTGCCAAGGATGTGCGCAACTATCTCGTCACGTCCCGGACCATCGAGGGACCATGGAGTGACCCGATTCCGCTCAATAGCAGTGGCTTTGATCCTTCGCTTTTTCATGACGCGGACGGCCGAAAATGGCTGTTGAACCAGCGGTGGGACCGGCGGCCGGGGCGCAATCAATTCGCGGGCATTGTCTTGCAGGAATATCATCACCCGGAGCGGTCGCTCCGCGGCGCTCCGGTCGTAATTTTTGCCGGCACGGCCTTGGGGGCCACGGAAGGCCCGCACCTGTATCGCAAGGATGGCTTCTATTACCTGGTCACGGCGGAAGGCGGCACGGGCGAGGCGCATGCCGTCACGGTCGCCCGCTCCCAGACGCTGGCCGGCCCTTATGAGGTGGCGCCGCACAACCCGCTTTTGACCTCGGCCCACGAATCTGGCGCGCTCCTGCAAAAAGCCGGGCACGGCTCGTTCGTGGCGACGCTCGACGGCCGCTGGTATCTGGCGCACCTTTGCAGCCGCCCGCTGGGCGCCCACCGGCGCAGCATGCTGGGGCGCGAAACCGCGTTGCAGGCCATCAGCTGGCCCGTGGGGGAGTGGCCGCGGCTGGCTGCGGGCGGCAATGTGCCGCACCCGGCGGTTCAGGTGTCGCGGGTTACGCCGGGGCCGTATCTGCCTGAATTCACGGATGAGTTTTCGTCGCCCGTCCTGAATCCACATTGGAGTGTGTTGCGGGAGCCGCCGGCGGAATCCTGGCTGAGCTTAATTGAGCGGCCGGGTTTTCTACGGCTGCGGGGTCGTTACTCCCTGCTGGCCACTTTCGACCAGAGCTTGGCCGGCTTCCGCGTTTTGCACCACCATTGCGGCGTGACCACCCGGCTGGAGTTCCAGCCGCAAAGCTTCCAGCAATCCGCCGGTCTCGTTTTCTATTACAACACCACCCAGTTTCACTACCTGCAGGTCAGCG
Source organism: Opitutus sp. (assembly GCA_025361365.1). Classification (GTDB taxonomy): domain Bacteria; phylum Verrucomicrobiota; class Verrucomicrobiia; order Opitutales; family Opitutaceae; genus Lacunisphaera. Next base: position 7,299 of record JANYAM010000165.1, read on the forward strand.
GGCGGGACGGCGGCGGCCGGGAGCTGCGCCTGCTTTGTGGAGACCACGGTTCCTATTATGAGCCGCTGGATGCGGGCGTGGTGCTGCCGGCGGAGGGAGCCGTGGAGCTGCATGCGGAACTCACTGGCGAAGGGCTGCAATTTGCTTGGTCGGCGGGGGGCCGGCGCAGGCAGCCGGTCGGCCCCGTGCTGGATGCCACGTTGTTGTCCGATGACCGGGTGATGGAGGGCAAGGCTTGGGGGTTCACGGGTTGCTTTGTGGCTCTGTGTGCCCAAGACAGCGCCGACTCGGGCATCCCGGCGGACTTCGACAGGTTTTCCTACCTAGCCACCGGCCCGGTGGCGGCCGGCATCGACAGCCGCCGCCAGCGTAAGCCAAAATTATCCGCGGCTATCCGGCAAAAAAAATGAACAACCTGCGTTGCATCCTTCCGGTTATCACGACGGGATTTGCCGCCGCCTGCGCCACCACGGGCCTCGGCGCGGGTGACTACGTTCCGCGCGTGGAGTTTGGGGCCCGGCTCGAGCCGGGGAACCGCATCATCCACGGAGCCGGCCAGGATCCGCAGGGCTTTGAGGATTATCGGCGCAACTTCGACGCGGGCCACCAGCCGTTGCTCTACATGACTTATATCGGGCTTTGTTATCCGACGGAGACCTTGGTGGAGTGGGGCGTCCGGGTTCGTGGGGAACTGGCCGCCATGAAAGACATCCACGCGATACCCCAGATCGGGCTCAATCTCACGGGCGGTAAGGATGACGGCTCGGGGTTGGACGCGCAGGTGGCGGAAGGGAAATTCGATGCGCAGATCGCGGTCTTCGGCGAGGCCGTGGCCGCGTTCGACCGGCCGGTCTTCATCCGGATTGGTTATGAATTCGAGGGTAGCTGGAACAGCTACCGGCCGGCGTCATTCTCGAAGGCGTGGATCCGGATCACCCGCCTGTTGCGCGGGCGCGGCCTGCTGTTCGCGACGGTGTGGTGTGCGGCCGGGGCCTCGTCGGGCTGGCCGGCACCGGCCCGGTTGATGGAGTTCTATCCCGGTGACGAATGGGTGGACTGGTGGGGAGTCGATATTTTTTCCGAGGACGAATCCAGCAAGCCACAGCTCGCGGAATTCCTCGATGCCGCCCGCGCGCACCGAAAACCGGTCATGCTCGGTGAGATGACCCCGCGCCACGTCGGCGTGTTGGACGGGGAAAAAAGCTGGGACCGCTGGTTTGGACCGATGATCGCGCTGCTCCAGCGGCGGCCCGAAATCAAGGCCACGGCCTACATCAACTGGGAATGGCGCGAGTGGTCCGACCGGCTGGGTTTCACCTGGCATGACTGGGGTGATGCGCGCATCGAGCGCAATACCCTCGTCCGGGACCGCTGGGTCCGGGCGCTGAACCATCCCATCTTCCTGCATGCCCCGGCGGATGGCAAGGTGCCGTTGCCCCGCCCGCCGGTCTCCTCCCCATGAACCTTGACCTAAAAGAAATCCGCGACGAATTCTGGGCCAAAGGCTATGTGGTCATCGAAGATTTTTTCGATGAAGCCCTGATGGACGAACTGCATGCCCTGATCCTCGCTCATTTCTACGGGGCGGTGGACAGCTGCCTCACGGACGAATTTGCGGTCCGCGCCAAGACCGAGATTGTGCCGTGGTTTCCGCAGCGTGAAAGTGTCAGCCGGTTCGACGTGATCGACGACGACGCGCGGCTTGCGGCGCTGACCGCGGCCGTGCTGGGAGAGGGCTGGCATTCGCAGTATTGTATGGTGATGTATTCCGCCCAAGGGACCAACGGCCAGGCGTGGCACCAGGACTGCCCGCCGGAAACCAAGGACGACTACAATCTCAACCGGCTCCTTTATACCCGCGACATCGTGGATGAGATTGGCGGCCAGCTCGTGTTGGTGCCGCGGACGCACACCGGTGGCGCGCTGCCGGCGGGCGACCCGCAGGGTGTGTTTGCCGGCCAGCTGACCCTTTATCCGAAAAAGGGCACCCTGGTGTTGATTCACGGCCATTGCTGGCACCGCGTACTGCCGGTGAAGGGGCCCTACCGGGTTTCCACCAACTATCGCGCCGCTCCCGCCGGCACGCCTGATGATGTCACGGACATCTGTGTTTATCGCAACATGCGCTACCAGTTTTCCACCAAGCGGGTCGTGGAGGAGCGGGCTCCGCCCCCATCATGACCACCCAGACGCGCCATCTTTTCCTGATCGCCATCGTCGTTTCGCTCGGGGGTTTCGTCTTCGGATTCGACGCCTCGGTGATTTCGGGGGTCGTGGGTTTCGTCAGTCGCGAATACCAGTTGGACGTCTGGCAGGAGGGCCTCGTGGTGAGCGCACCGACGCTGGCCGCCATTCTCGCCAGCCTGACCGTGGTGCCGTTCAGTGACGTGGTCGGTCGCAAGCGCATGCTGCTGATTGTGGCCGTGCTTTACCTGGTGTCGGCGGTGTGGGCGGCGTTCGCGACCGGTTTCATCACGCTGGTGCTGGCCCGGGCCGTCGGCGGCCTGGCGTTCGGCTCGCTCATGATCACGCCGGTGTATGTGGCGGAGATAGCGCCGGCGGGGCAGCGCGGGGTGCTGGTCTCCATCAACCAGATGAACATCGTGGTTGGCCTGTCCGCGGCCTATTTTTCAAATTACCTGCTGAGCGCGCTGGCCGCGCGGGGCGGCGGCTGGGTCTCCAGCCTGGGCATCGATATGTGGACCTGGCGCTGGATGCTGGGGATGGAAATTATCCCGGCGCTCGCTTGGGTCCTGTTGCTTCGCTTTATCCCGGAAAGCCCGCGCTGGCTCATCGTGCACAATCGCCCGGATGAAGCCCGGGCCGTCCTGCGCCGGCTGGTGCCGGCGGAGGAGATCGGGCCGCAGGTCGCCGCCGTGCAGGCGGCCACCCGGGACGCCGGTGCCGGTGCGGGGCCGCGGCTGAGCCAGGTTTTCAGCCGGAAGCTCCGCTATGTGATGCTGATTGGCCTGGTGGTGGGTGTCGCCCAGCAGATCACCGGCATCAATGCCGTGTTTTTTTTCGCCACGAGCATCTTTGAACAGAGCGGCGTGGGCACCGATGCGGCTTTCGTTCAGGCGGTGTGGGTGGGATTGATCAATGTCGTGTTCACGATTGTTGCGATGATGCTGATAGACCGCATCGGGCGGCGGCCCTTGCTGCTCGGCGGGCTGGCCGGCGTGGTCATCAGCCTGGGCCTGGCCGGGTGGGGGTTTCACCAAGCGACCTATCGCTTGGATTCCGCGGCCTTGCAACGGTTGGAGCCGGCGCTGGCAACGCGGCTGGCGCCAATCGTGGACCGGGTATTCACCAGCGATCTGGATTTCAAGCGGGCGGCGAGAGGTGAACTCGGCACGGATGACTTCAAGCGTCACGAGGGCCGCCTGATCCAGGCCGCCATCCGGCTCAACCCGTTCGTGGTGCTGGCGGGCATCCTCGGATTTGTCGCCGCCTTCGCCGTCTCGCTCGGACCGGTGATGTGGGTGGTCCTCTCGGAAATTTTCCCTAACCATCTGCGGGGCCTGGCGATGGCCGCGGTGGGATTTCTCAACGCGGGGGTCAGTTTCATGGTGCAATTTCTCTTTCCCTGGGAACTCGCCACGCTGGGCAACGCGGGGACTTTCTTCCTCTATGCGGCCTTCGGCCTGGTTTTCTTCGGCCTCGTGGCCCTCATCATGCCCGAAACCAAGGGCCGCACGCTGGAGGAACTTGAGGGTGAACTGACGGCACCGCGGGTCCGCCATGGCTAAGATCCGCTGGGGCATCCTGGGCACCGGCCGCATCGCCCATTCCTTCGCGCGGGATTTGCGTTTCGTTCTGGAGGGGGAAGTGACGGCCGTGGCATCGCGTCACGTCAGGTCGGCCGCGGAGTTTGCCGGGGCTTATGGCATCCGTCGCGCACACACCGGCGCCGAGGCGCTTTTTTCGGACCCGAAGGTGGACGCGGTTTATATTGCCACCCCCCACGCCCAGCACCTCGCCGATTCCGCCGCCGCGTTGCGTGCGGGCAAGGCGGTGTTATGCGAAAAACCCGTCACGGTCAGCGCCGTCGAATGCCATGCCCTGCAGGGAGTGATCGCGGAGACGGGGGGATACCTGATGGAGGGGATGTGGACGTATTTTCTCCCCGCGATCCAGCAGGCACTCGCCTGGGTCCGGGCGGGGCGCATTGGCCGGCTCCGACACGTGCAGGCCGATTTCGGCTATCCACAGCTGCCTTATGATCCGCTGCGCCGTGAGTATGCTGTCGCGCTCGGGGGAGGCTGCCTGCTGGAACTCGGCGTCTATCCCGTGGCGTTGGCCTGGCTTTTCACCAAGGCGGATCCCGAAGAAATCCAGATAATGGCGCGTCATGCCCCCAATGGCGTGGTTGACGACCTCGCCATGCTTTGGCGTTACCCGGATTACACCGCGAACCTCGGCGCGTCTTTCCGGTGCAAGCTGCGCAATTGGGCCTATGTGGTCGGCGAGGAGGGCTATATTGCGATCCCCGACTTCTGGCGGGCAAGTGAGGCGATCCACTACCGGCTCGATGAATGCGTGGAGCACTACCGGGATGGACGGGCGAGTTTGGGTTTCAATTACGAGATCAGTGCGGTGACGGCTGACCTGCAGGCCGGCCGCCGTGAATCGGCCGTGATGCCCTTGCGCACGTCCCTCAAGTTTCAGGAACACATGGATCGGGTGGCGGCCCTGGCAAAGAGTGGCGGCAGCCCGTAGGTTGCGTCCTCAAGGCTGTTTTCTCTTCCAATCGCGCCGGCGCCGGCAAGCCTCGTCGCATGAGCGGTTACACCCCCGACCCGAAGCGCTACGAGGCGATCCAGTATGCCCACTGCGGCCGCAGCGGCTTGAAGCTGCCGCGGCTCTCGCTGGGCTTGTGGCACAACTTCGGCGGGGCTGACCCGATCGACAACCAGCG
>JANYAM010000275.1 GCA_025361365.1 Opitutus sp.
CGCCACGCCGGCCGAGCCCGCCGTGCGCGTGGTGCTCCTGCCGGCGACCGCCGGCGAGGCCCGCCAGCAGCTCGATGAACTCCTGCAGCAGGATTCCCTCGCGGCGGCCCGCGACCTGGCGCGGGCCATCCGCGCCCAGAAGCCGGCTTGGTTGCCGCTCATCGAGCGCGATCTGGCCGTGCGCGAAATCGAGCTGGCCTACCTGACGCTCGACCAGATCGCCAGTCGCTCTGCGGCGCGGGCGTATCTCGGCCATTACCGCAACGAGGCTGACGTGCTGCCCTTGGTGGCGGTGGTTGCGCAGCTGGCGGCGCGCAACCAGCTGGCCGACGCCCGGCTATTGTATGACGAGATCAACGGCGCGGCGACCGCCACCGTGCGCGTGCAGCAGGCGCTGCGGGCCCTCAAGCTGATGGATGAGGCGACGCCCGATACCGGCACTCCCGCCGCGACCCTGGCGGCGCTGGACCGCAGCATCCTCGCCCAGGAATGGCCGCAGGGAGAGCGGTTGCTGAAATTACTGCGCGACAAGCCGCCCGACTGGCTGGCCGCGGCTGAGCCGGAAGTGAAGGTGCGCGAGGTCCAGGTGCGCCTTGGTCTGGATCAGCGCCCGCTTGCGCTCACCGCCTTCAAGGAACTCGTCATCAAGGGCGGCGCGCCCCGGAGCGCGGCCTTCAAGCTCGTGCGTGACCTGCTGGCCCGAGACGAAAATGTGAATGCCCTGCTGCTGGCGCGGGAGATCGGCCGGTTGCTGCCCGATGATCAGGCGGCGGCGCGATTGGTGAAGGAAGCCGAGGCGCCGCGTCCGGCCGGGCCCTGACTTATTCCACCGGGGTAAACAGGAAGCTCGGTTCCTTGTAGCCGGGCAGCGGCAGGGTCTCGGTATGGCGCAGGCCGATTTTCCGGAGCACGTTGCCCGAAGCGACATTGTCCGGGGCCGTGATGGCCACGATGCGCTTGATACCCAGCTGGTGTCCGTAGCGCACGGTTGCGGCGGCGGCCTCGGTCGCATACCCGTTGCCGCCATACCGGCTCAAAAACCCGAAGCCCACGTCCACGTCCTCCAGCACGGGGCGTTTCAGCAGGCCACACATGCCGATGGGCTTGCCGTCGGCTTTGCGCGACACCAGGAAGAGGCCGAAGCCGTGCTGCGCGTAGCTGGCGACGGGACCGTGCCGGATGTATTCCGCCGCGTCCTCCAGCGTGCGCACGCCCTTGTCGCCCACGAAGCGCAGGAACAGCGGATCGTTCAGCAGCTCGAGGATGAACGGCGCGTCCTCCGGCGTCAGCCGGCGCAGCACCAGCCGCTCGGTTTCCAGCACCTGCATGGTGGCAGCGGGTTATCCGCGGCGGATCTCGGAACCCTTGAACCGGATGATGCAGCGGTAGACCTTCTTCAGGCGGCAGATGATTTTGCCGGTCTTCAGGTCCACCGACTCGGGGATCTCAATCCGGTGCACGTCCACGACGGCGTGGTAGCCGCGCTCCGAGAAGATATCGATCAGCATGGCGAGCGCGAGGGGCTCGTCGAAGACGGTGTCCTCGCTGTTGATGTTGGCGTGACCGGAGAGCGCGTGCCGGTTGATGATGGGCATCATCTTTTTCTCGATCAGGGTCACGACGCGCTGGAAAACCTCGGCGTGGGCAAGTTCGTAGCCGTCCAGCCGCTTCACCAGTTCCTGGCGGGCATGCACGATGATCTCGCTGGCGAGCGGCAGCAACCGGAGGCGGTCATAGGTGCGCGGGTCAAGCTCGAGCGAGCTCTGATACTCCAATTCCTCGAGGATGTTCTGCTCGACCTCCGCAAAGGAGCCCTCGGCGTTGATCAGGTGATAGTGGAAGACGTCCTTCAGGGACAGCAGCGCATCCCACGTCTGCTCTTTGAAGACTCGGTAGCGGCGGCGGGCGAGCTTCTCGTCAAAGTCGGTGACGCGTTCCTCGTGCAGCGCGCCATGGCCGCTGCGGCGGACCTCGTCGTTGTGGCCCTTGGTTTCCACGCCGCGCTTGAGCTGGCGGGCCACGCTCTCCTTTTCGTCGACAAAGAGCACCACGATCTGCACGACCGGCTGGCGGAAGTGGATGGCCAGGGGCGTGCCGTAGAACTCGCGCCAGAGCTGGGTCATCTTCTCGTAAAGCATCTTCAGGCACTCGACCTGCACCTTGGTGCGGGGGAAACCGTCTAGGATGACACCGTCGCGATATTCGGGCTTGAGTAACCGGCGCAGCAGCACGGCCAGCACCTCGCGGTCACCGATCATGTTGCCGGCGTCCTTGATCTTTTTCATCTCCGGCGTGTCGAGCAACGAGCTCATCACGATCGGCGAGCAGGTCAGGCCGCGGGTCTTGGCGATGAAGGCGGTGTTCGTGCCCTTGCCGGCGCCGGGTGCGCCGCCAAGCAGGATGATCTCCTTCGGGAAGCGCAGGTGCTGGCGGCCGAAGTGGGCTTCCAGGTCGTCCCAGATGGGGTCGAAGATGATCCGGGCGTCCTTGATCTCGAGGTCCGCGGACGGCAAAGCCGCCGGCGGGAGAGTCGGGGCGGTGGTTTTCTGGGCTTCGCTCATGTCAGGGTGCGGAAGCTTAGGGGCCGGCCTTCGTGTGAGGCGACAAAATTTGCGTCAGGCCGTAAGGAAATGCCCCCTTCGGCGTAGGCTCAGCTGCCCTTGCGGGGCAGAATACGGGTGGGCGATTCCATCTGGCCGCGCGTGACGCCCAGCTGGTTGATCAGCTTCAATTCTCGCCAGAGCTCCGCGCCGCTGACCTGGCCGTTAAGCAATTGCCGGTAGCGTACGACGGTGCGCGTCACCTCGTCGGCGGGCTCGGTCAGGAATTCCACGCGAAAGCTGCGGGCGCCGAGGGTCATCAGCCGCGCCGCGTATTCCGCCCCGGTCTGCGCGCGGCTGTTGTAGACGGTGTTGCGGCAACCGGCGTCGGCCTTGAGCGGGTGTTCGGCGCCGACGCGGTCACGCAGCGCCACGCGATGCGTGTCGCACGGCCGGCCGCAGTCGCGGTAGTCCTTGCCCGTCGAGAGGAACGCGCAGAACACGCAGTGCTCCATGTGAAACATCGGCATGTGCTGGTGCAGCGTGATGTCGAACCAGGTTCCCGGGGCGTTCTGCAGCAGCGCCTCGAGCTGGCCGATGTTCAGGTCGTAGGAAGCGGTCACGCGCTCGAGTCCGTGGTGGTTGACAAAATAATCCGCCGTGAGCGGGTTGGCGACGTTGAGCGAGAAATCGCCGCGCAGGCGCCGGCCGGCGAAGGTCTTCAGGTGATCGTAGTTGCGCACCAGGTAACCGTCGGCCTCGCACGACAACACCTGCTTGATGATCCATTCTTCGCCGGGCTTGAACACGCGGGGCGCCGCGACCCAGATCGAGGCGACCGTATCCGCGCCGCGCAGTTCGCGGAAACGGGCGACCGTGTCGCGGTAGTGCTTCGGATTCTCGAACTCGCAATAAAAAGTGCGCGCCCCGGCGGTCCAGGCGGCGTCCAGCTGGTGCGGTTCGCGGATGACGACGATTAGTTCGGCTTCGGTGGCGGCGGGCACCGGCGGGAAGACCGGCAGCGAGAATTTGTCCGCGAACTGCCAGCGCTGTGGCGCGGCACGCTGCGTCTCAAGCTCGGTCGCGACCTGCCGGCGCAGCTCATTCAGCTCCTTGACCGGCAGGATGACGTCGCCCTCGAGATGATTCTGCAGCGAGCCGAGTTTGAAGGGCGTGCCGCCGAGCCGGCCGAGCTGGTCGGTCAGGCGTTCGGTCGTGAGCGGTCGCTTCTCGGCGCGGGCGAGCGGGAGGGTGGACTCGGCCTTCGCCACATGACCTTCCTCGTCGCGTGCAAAAAGCGTGAGCGTCGTGCCGGTGGCGCCGTGGACCTCGAGGTGGATGTCGCGGCGGAAACGGATCTGGTCGCCCTCGAAGGTGGCGCGCACGCGGCGGTCGAGCTCGGGGTCGTTGGTTTTCCAGACGCGATCTCCGGCATGCACCCGGGAAAAATCGATGTCCCCGCGACCGAAACGCAGCATGGTGTCGGCTCCGTGGGGATCGACATAGTAGATGCGACCGCCCTGTTCCTTCTCGTCGGGCCGGCCAGCGTCGAACACGATGCCGTCACCGGGCTTGGCTGGGGCCACGAGCTTGAGCATGACACTGTCGGAGTTCACCCGCGCGACTTGGCCGAGATAGACGCCGCGCTTGGTGCCGAAGCGTGCGTGCGCGAGCTCCTGGTTCTGGATGCCGTGGAACCAGCCGGTGTAGAGGCCGCGCGAGAAACCCATTTCCAGGTCGTAGAGCGATTCCTTCCTCACCTCGTCCATGACGTCGGCCTCGGGTGCGGGAGTCGGACCGAAGACCTCGGCCATCACCTTGTCGAGCGCCTGGCGGTAGACGCGCGTGATGTTGGCCACGTATTCGGGGCTCTTCAGCCGGCCTTCAATCTTAAGAGAGGCGACCCCGGAGCGCACCAGGTCGGGCAGCACATCGAGGCCGGAGAGGTCCTGTGGGCTGAGCAGGTAGCGGCGGTCGCCGAGCTCGACCTTCTGGCCGTCCGAGACGAGTTCGTAGGGCATGCGGCACGCCTGGGCGCATTCACCGCGGTTGGCGGAGCGGCCGCCGAGCGATTCGCTGGTGAGGCACTGGCCGGAGTAAGCGACGCAGAGCGCGCCGTGCACGAAGACCTCGAGCGGCAGCGCGGTGCCGGCGGCGAGCTGGGCTTCGCGGATGGCCGCAATTTCCTTGAGGGAGTTTTCCCGGGCGAGCACGACGAGGTGGGCTCCGAGTTCGCGCGCGAATTCTACCCCGGCGGCGCTCGTCACCGTCATCTGAGTGGAAGTGTGGATGGGGAAATCCGGGGAGAGTTTGCGGATGAGCCGGCAGATGCCGACGTCCTGCACGATGGCGGCATCCACGCCCGCGGTGATGATCGCCTTCAGGTAGTCCACCGCCGCGGGGAGCTCGTCGGCGAAGACGAGGGTGTTGAACGTCACATAGCCACGCACCCCGCGCCGATGGAGGAACTCCATGAGCTTCGGCAGGTCGGCGACCGTGAAATTCTTGGCGCGCATCCGGGCGTTGAAGCGCTCGAGGCCGAAGTAGATGGCATCGGCGCCGTTTTCCACCGCGGCCTTGGCGCACTCCCAATCGCCGGCTGGCGCCAGCAACTCCGGCCGCGCTGGCACGGGGCGCGGAGCGGCGGCAGTTTCAAGGCTGGAGGCGGTCGGCATGGCGGTCAGGCGGCGGCACTGTCAGGCGAAGGCGGCGGCGGAGCGACGTCCTTTTTCGCGTGGCTCGCGACGTGCGGAGCGGCCGCCCGGAGTTCAAAGGCGAACAGCAGGGTCAGGATGAAGAAGCCGGTCGCGACATAGCTCACCATCGGCAGCCCCAGGAGGTGCCCAGTGGCGTCCTTGGAAACAAACCAGCCGGCGAGGATGCTCGCCACGGCGTTGGCCGCCAGTTGCAAGGCCGAGATGATGCTCATGAAGCCGCCGCGGTAACGGGCCTCGACCGCGTTGGTGATCATGGTCATGGCGGGAGCATAGCGGCCCGACATGGTGACCATGAACAGTGCCATCATCAGACTGGCAATCACCACCGAGGCCGGCCCGAGCCGCATGATGACCAGGGTGACGATTATGGCGCCGAGGGACATGATCACCAGCAACCGCAGCCGGTCCATGTGATCGCTGAGCCAGCCGATGATCGGGGTGCTGATGGCAGTGGCGACGCCGCCGACCGCATAGGCGATCGGCAGCTGCACCTGCTCGTTCAGGCCGACGTTGGCGATGAACGAGGGCGCCAGGAACGGCACCAGGATGCCGCCGGCCATGCCCAACATCGAGCCCACCGCAAAGGCGCGCAGATGCACGCGATGCGTCATGATTTGCTTCATCTGCTCCCACGGCTCATGACCATGCACAGCAGTGCGCAGATGCGGGAGCGCCAGGGAACCAATGATGAGGTTCACCACCACGCAGCCGGCCAGCAGAAAAAACGCGGCATGCCAGCCGAAGTGTCCCGCGAGCATCAGCCCGGCCGGCACGCCGAGGACGGAGGCCACGGGAAACGCCGCCGTCACGATGCCCATGGCCCGGCCGCGTCGGGCGGGGGGAATGAAGTCGCCGACCATGGCGGTGACCAGCGAGCTGGCAAGACCGCCGAAGGCCCCGGCCGCGAGGCGGGCGAGGAGCAGCAGGTGATAGGTGGGAGCTAGGCCGCAGGCGAGCGTGGCCAGGCCGAAGCCCGCATAGAGGACGAGCAGGGCGCGCTTGCGGTCGAATTTGTCGAGGAGGAATCCGCCCGCAAACCCGCTGACGGCCGCGGCGATCCCGTAGCACGCCACCAGCTGGGAGAATTGCGCGGGCGTGATATTGAAAGCCGACATGAGCTGCGCGCCCAGCGGCATCATGATCATGAAGTCCAGGATATGCGTGAACTGCACCGCCCCGAGCACGAGCAACGTGGCGCGCTCGCGACTTCGTGGCAGATGGTGGTGCTGGTCGGCTGCAGGCATGAAAGGTCAGGATTTCACGGAATCCGGTGCGGTGCAACTCAGCTTGCGGGCGGCGGGGTGGGCCGAAAGGGTGGGGCGGATTCCGTCGGCGCCGGGCCGACCACGGCGCGAGCCACTTCAGCGAAGAGCAGGGCCCCTTTGCCCAGATGCCGCCGGCGGTGCCGCACCAAGGCAATGTCGCGCGAGGGCTGGACCAGACCGCTGAATTTGCGAAAAATAAGTCCCTCGGGATCGGTTGCGCTGCGCGCGCTCTTGGGCAGGACCGTGACCCCAAGCCCCATGGCCGTAAGTGACTTGGCGGTGGCGAGCTGGCCACAGCGATGGCTGATGCGTGGCTCGAAGTCGTGATCGCCGCAGAAATGCTGGATTTGCAAGGTGAGGGTCGAGGCTTCGCCAAGCAGGATAAAGTTTTCGTCGCGGAGCGATTCGAAGGTCAGGTTTTCAGTCTGCGCCAGCCGATGGGTCGCGCTCATGGCGACCCAGAGCGGCTCGCTGTAGAGCTTGTCGATGTGCAGCCGGGGTTCATTAAAGGGCAGGGAAATCAGGGCCCAGTCCAGGTGGCCGTCCAATACCGCCTCGGCGAGCGGCCGGCGAAAATCCTCCTGCGTCTGGATGTTGAGCGGGATTTCACTCGCCCGGCAGTAGGCCAGAACCGCCGGGAAAAAGAACGGGGCGACTGTCGGAATGGCCCCCACAATGACCTTGGGGCCCAGACCGGTCTTCTCCTTGAGATCCTCCAAGGTCTGATCGACGTCGGTGAGAATCCGGCGCGATCCCTCCATCAGGGTTTTGCCCGCTTCGGTAAGCACGGCCTTGCGACCGAGCCGGTGAAAGAGTTGCTGACCGAACTCTTCCTCGAGGTTCAGGATTTGCTGGCTGAGCGATGGCTGGGAGATGAAAGAGCGCTGGGCGGCTTTCGTAAAATTCCCTGTCTCAGCGACTGCCAAGAAGTAACGTAGTTGGTATAATTCCATAGCTAAATCAGATGGTTTAAATAGAAACTAAGTATTTAGGCTATTACAAGGTTTGAGGTATACTCCGGCTAGTACCAAGTCAGGTGCCCATACCAAAAATACCAACAAACCAAGTTTATGAAGACCAACACTCTCCAGATCATCCTTACGGCCATTGTGGCCAGCAGTTTCGCTCTTTTCGCCGTCACGACCATCGCGGTCAGCGTCAGCTACCTCGCCGTGGCCATTCTCGTGGCTGTAGCGGTCGTGGACTATCGCCAAGGGCCCAAGAACTACGCCGCGCGATAAGCGCTCAGTTTTAAGTTCGTGTCAGTGTGTAACAGAGGCCGGCGAGAACCCCCGGCCTCTTTTAATGTCTGCACCCGACGCCATTCGGGCGCACCTTAGACAAAACCCCGTAGCCGTGACGCTTTTCAGGAAACAACCCCCGACGGATTGCATGGAGGCGACGCATGATCACGACACCTGGAAAATCTGGCTCGAAGCCCACGGCCCCAAGCTGCTGCTGTGCGCCCGTCAGTGGACCCGTTCACTCGCCGATGCCGAGGATGTGGTCCAGGAAGCCTTCGTGCGCTATTGGCGGCACCAAAGGCATCTGCCGGGAGACCCGCAGGCTTTGCTTATCACGTCCATTCGGCGCGCGGCACTGGATCACGCCCGCCGGCACGCCCGGCGCACGGCGCGCGAGGAGAAGGCGGACGGAGGCCTTGAGGAGCGGGAATGCACTTTCGAGCCTTCTCCCGGTGAGGACGGTGAGCGCCGGCGGGAGGTCGAAGCTGCGTTGCAACGCCTGCCCGCCGGCCAGCGCGAGGTCCTCGTGCTCAAGATTTGGAACGAGCTCACATTTGAGCAAATCGGCGAGACCCTCGAGATTTCCCCCAACACCGCCGCCTCGCGTTACCGTTACGCGCTGGCTGCGCTGCGCAAGGAATTGAATCCGGCCTGCCATGGATGAATCACTCCAGGAACTTGAGAACGAACTGAAGACGCTGCCGCCGCGCCGCGCCGCGACCCGGTGGCTGGCTCAGGTCAACCGTGAGCTGGCCGCCGAGCTCCCGGCGTC
>JANYAM010000297.1 GCA_025361365.1 Opitutus sp.
GTCGGCGGACCGTGCCTTTATCGTCCTAGCGGTCCGTCGACAAGCGGCGACCCTAAAGAGAAGCCCTCCACCTCACCCCTTCGTCAGCTCGCGAAACAGGTTCAAGTGCGCCTGCATCTGGCGTTCCGGCACGAAATTCGCCTGGGCGTGCTCGCGGCCGTGCTGGGCGAAGCGCCGGCGCTCCGCCGGCTGGCGGATGAGCCGGTCGAGCGCCGTGATGAAACCGCTCTGGTCGTGGTTGGCGATGAGGCAGCCGGATTTGTCGGGCACAAAGCACTCGCCGACGCCCACGATGTCGTAGGCCACCGCCGGCAGGCCGTGCAGCTGGGCCTCGATGAGGAAGTTCGAGAGCGACTCGCTCTGCGAGGCGAGCACCGCCAGGTCGGAGGCGAGGTAGAGCTGGGTGGGATCGGACTGGTAGCCGAGGAACTTGACCCGCGCGCCGAGGCCGAGGTCGTGGGCAAGACGCTCGCACTTCTTCCGCGCCGGGCCGTCGCCGGCCAGCCAGAGCTGCCAGTCGAGGTAGCCGGGGAGCTTGGCGCAGAGCTCGATGAGCTCGCGTTGGTTCTTCTCCGGGCGGAACATCGCGACGTTGAGTAGCACCACGGTCGTCGGATTGGCCCCGTGGTAGCGGCGCAGGGCGTTGTTGCGCGGCGCGGTCTCGTCGGTGAAGCGGAGCAGGGAATTGTGGATGACAGTAACCTTGGGCGACGGGATGTCGTGGTCGTCGGTCAGCACGCGTTTGGCGACATGACTGTTGGCGATGATGTGCCGGCAGAGCCTCAGCGACCGGACGAACAGGTAGGGCAGCAGCTTGCCCGTGCGCATGGTGCAGATGACCGCGGCCCGGGGCAGGCGGCCCTGGATGAAGCCGGCGTAGCAGTTCGCCATGCGGCCCATGCAGAGCACGAGGTCAGGGGCGGCTTCCTCGGCGGCCCGGAGGAGGCCAGGGGCGAACCAGTCGAGGCGCGTGTCGAAGGGCTGCAGCGAGCGGAACGCGAAGGGCTGCTGCTCGCCGTCGAGCTCCAGCACGCCGCGCGGCCGGAAGGTGAGGAGGGTGACCTCGTGCCCGGCCTTGGCAAACGCCGTAGCCATGAAGACGGATTGGCGCTCGGTGCCGCCGCTGCGAAGGTAGTCCTGGACGATGAGAATTTTCATTGCTCCGCGGGAGCCCGCGGCAAAAGTTGCGGTCCATCATTCAATGAACCATCCGTTCGTCAACCTGCTGGTGCGGTGGCTGGTGCTGGCCCTCGGGGTCGCACTCAGCACCAAGATCGTGCCCGGCATCAGCTACGACACCGGCACGACCCTGCTGTTCGTAGTGCTGCTGCTCAGCTTCCTCAATGTGGCGGTGAAGCCCGTGCTGATGCTCTTCGCGCTGCCTTTCATCATCCTGACCTTGGGCGTCGGCATCTGGTTCATCAACGCCCTGCTGTTCTACTTCGTGGGCCGGCTGGTGGACGGGTTCCATGTGGCCAGCTTCGGCTCGGCCATGCTGGGGGCGCTGATCGTCAGCCTGACCAGCCTGATCATGAACCGGCTGCTTACCCCGCCGAAGGCCCCGGCCGGCCGGCCGGTGAAGCGGGATGATGTGATCGATATCTGACGAAGAAATCGCGGAAGCGCGAAAGAGCGGAGATGCGGAATATCCAATTTCCGTGGTTCCGCTCCTCCGTGATTCCGCGATTTGCCTTGGTTTCGGCCATAACCGGGTGACTTTCAATTTGACGAAGTGGCGGCCGGAAGCGACTTTGCCCGCTCACAAACTCCCCCTATGGCAGACGACATCTACGACTTGGTGATCATCGGCGGCGGCCCCGCCGGCTACGTCGGCGCGATCCGCGCCGGGCAGCTCGGCAAGAAGGTGGCCGTGATCGAAATGGAGCGCGCTGGCGGTACCTGCCTCAACTGGGGGTGCATCCCAACCAAGGCCCTGCTCAAGAGCGCCGAGCTCTACCGCACCATCCAGAAGGCCGACAGCTACGGCCTGAGCGTCACGGGTGCGTCGTTTGATTTCGCCAAAGTGGTGGAGCGCTCGCGCGGCGTCGCGGCCCAGATGGCCAAGGGCGTCGAGTTCCTCTTCAAGAAGAACAAGGTCGACTACTTCGTCGGCAAGGGCTCCGTCACCGTCCCGGGCATGGTCGAGATCACCGAGGGCGAGCATAAGGGCAAATTTCTCCGCACGAAAAACATCCTGCTCTGCACCGGCCAGAAGCCGCGCCCGCTGCCGGGCCTGCCGGTCGATGGCAGCCGCGTGATGACCTCCCGCGAGGCCCTCGCCGCCAAGTCCGCCCCGAAGACCCTCGCGATCATCGGCGCCGGTGCCATCGGCGTGGAGTTTGCGTATTTCTTCAACGCCTTCGGCACGAAGGTCACCCTGATCGAGATGTTGCCCAACGTCCTCCCGATCGAGGACGAGGAGATCAGCAAGGTGCTCGAGCGCAGCTTCACCAAGCAGGGCATCACGGTGCACACCGGCACGAAGAGCGAGAACATCCGCGTCGGCGCCAAGAGCGTGAAGCTCGACCTCGTGAAGGACGGCGCCAAGACCGAGCTCGAGGTCGACACCGTGCTCGTGGCCATCGGCATCACCTCCGCACTCGACGGCCTGACTTCCGCCAAGGTGAAGCTCGAACTCGATCGCGGTTTCGTGAAGGTCGACCAGAATTACCAGACCAGCACGCCCGGCATCTACGCCGCCGGCGACATCCAGGGCCCGCCGTGGCTCGCGCACGTCGCCTCGTTCCGCGCGGTCCAAGCCGTGGAGGGCATGTTCGGTGTCACCAAGCCGAAGCAGGTCGGCATTTTCCCGGGCTGCACCTACTGCCAGCCCCAGGTCGCCAGCACGGGCCTGACCGAGAAGCAGGCGAAGGAAAAGAAATTGGACATCAAGATCGGCAAGTTCCCATTCACCGCGGTCGGCAAGGCCGTCGCGGCCGGCGACACCGAGGGTTTCGTCAAGGTCATCGCCGACGCGAAGACCGGCGAGATCTACGGTGTGCACATCATCGGCAACGAAGCCACCGAGCTCATCGCCGAGTATGGCCTGGCGATGAATCTAGAAGCGACGGTCGACGAGATCCATCACACGATTCATGCCCATCCGACGCTGTCCGAGGCGCTGGGCGAAGCCGCCCTGGCTACGCTCGGCAAGGCGATCCATACCTGAGCGGGCAGCATATTGATTCGCCACGAAGAATAGTATGAACTGGCAAGAATTCTTCGGCGATCACTCTGGTGACTTGGTTGCGCTGCTTGCGCTTGTTGCGCTAATTTACCAGATTCGTTCCGGTAATCAGCAGTTCAAGCTGCTTAATAAAGGTTACCTTGATGCCAAGCCGCGTCTGGATCTCGGCATCGATTCATTAACAAATGCGACGCGTTTAAATTTCGGAGAAGCGGCGGTCGTTCCGCCGGAATTGTCTGTCGATGCGCTCAATCCGGTTATCGAATTGGAAAACGTTGGAAATTTACCCCTAAAATATTCCGTTAGAAAGTTCGCTATATGGATCGGTGAAGAATTACGAAGTCCACCGCTGACCGACTTAGACCTGAGGTGGACCCCGAAAACTGGACAGGGGGGATGGTTAAATCTAAAACCAACCCAGTCCCATGTCGAAGAAACGTCGTTTGCATAGTGCCCAGTTCAAAGCCCAAGTCGGGCTCGAAGCCTTAAAGGGCATCGAGCCAGT
>JANYAM010000009.1 GCA_025361365.1 Opitutus sp.
GGTGCTCGACCCGGTTTGGAAACTCTACGCCCACGCGACGAAGCTCTGCGGCGTCACCGCGACGCTGCTCGAGTGGGACGACAAGATCCCCTCGTTCGACGAGGTCCACGACGAGGCCCTGAAGGCCCATGAATACATCGCACAGGCCCGCGCCGCGAAAATCCCCGCCCCCCGTGAAACGGTTCGCTCCCGCGCGCGTTGAAATATTCACCCTGTCATTCTGAACGAAGTGAAGAATCCAGCATTCGCCCGTGATGTCATGCTTGTTGCCGTGGATTTTTCGCTGCGCTCAGAATGACAGTTTTTAAGAATGGCCAGTAAATCCAAACGCTTCGCTCCGGCGAAAGTCCGCACCACCGGCGACCTCGCCGACCTCCAGCGCGCCATGTGGCGCGTCATCTCGCGGCCGCTGACGGCGGACAGCCAGATGCAGCGGCGCTGGACCGACGGTCGGCCGACGAGTGCCATCGCTGCGCAGATCGCCAAGCCCAATGACCGGCTGACTTCCTTCGAACGGCTCGAGATCTACAACCGCATGTATTGGTTCCGGATTCTCGACAGCCTTTACGACGACTGCCCCGGCCTGCGCGCGGTGCTGGGCGACAAAAAGTTCGTTGTTCTGGCCGAGGCTTACCTCGTCAAATATCCGTCCGCCTCCTTCACGTTGCGCAACCTGCCCAGCCGGTTGGCACACTTCATCAAGAGGAACCCACGCTACACGCGGCCGCACACCGCGCTGTGCCACGATCTGGCCCGCTTCGAGTGGGCGCGCGTCATCGTATTCGACACCGCGTCGCAGCCGGTCTTCACCGTCAACGACCTCCTCGACGTGCCGGCGGCGAAGCAGGGCAAGGTGAAGCTCGCCCTGCAGCCCTACCTGCAGCTGTTGCAGCTGGACCACCCGGTGGACGATTTTCTCCTCGCGATCAAGCGCGAGGCCGGGCTGCTGCGCGGCGACGCCAGCAACGCGCCGTCGGCCCTGCGCAGAATGAAGAATCGGAAAACCAAGTTGCCGGCGCGCGCCCGCACCCACGTGGCTGTGCACCGGCTCGATGGACAGATCTATTTCAAAAAGCTCGAGCCGGCGGCCTACCGCATCCTCACGGCCCTGCGCCGGGGAAAAACCCTCGAACAGGCGCTCGCCACCGGCATCCCGCGGTCGAAAAAATCCCGCGCCGACTGGGTGCCACGCGTCCAGGGCTGGTTCCGCAGCTGGATGGAACTCCGCTGGCTGTGTCGCCGATGAGATCCAGCCTTTATGTAGGGTCGGCGCTTGTCGCCGGACCGGGCTGTTGGCATCAGGTGGTCCGCCGGCAAGCGGCGACCCTACAAATAAAGGAATAACCGCCGGCCTCACCCCTCCCACGCCCATGCAACTCCGCCCCCTGCTCGCCAAGTTCGACGGCCTCGCCGCCTATCTGCAGTCGCCCCTCCTGCTGGTCATCCGCCTCTATTGGGGCATCGCGTTTGCCCAGACCGGCTGGGGCAAGCTCATGAACCTGGACCGGACCACGGAATTTTTCACCAGCCTCCACCTGCCGATGCCGCGCCTCAACGCCATCGCGGCCGGCTCGACCGAGTGCTTCGGCGGCGTGCTGCTGGCACTCGGGCTGTTTGCGCGGCCCGCGGCGGTGCCGTTGGTTTTCACCATGCTCGTGGCCTACGCCACGGCCGACCGCGAAGCGTTGCTGGGGATCTTCAGCGCTCCGGACAAATTCCTCGGGGCCGACCCGTTCCTCTTCCTTTTCGCTGCGCTCATCGTGCTCGCGTTCGGCCCGGGCAAGCTGTCGCTCGACGCGCTGCTCTTCAAGAAGCCGGCGTCCGGCGCCTGAGTTGCGCCGTAACAGCGGCATGAAGTTCCGTCGCCTCTGCTGCGCGTTCCTCCTGCCGCTCGCGGGCTTCGCCGCGCCGCCGCCCGCCCCACCCGGGCCGATTGCGTGGCACGAGTGGTCACCGGAAATTTTTGCCCAGGCGAAACGCGAGCACAAGTTCGTGCTCCTCGACCTCGAGGCCGTGTGGTGCCACTGGTGCCACGTGATGGCGGAGACGACCTACCGCGACCCGGCTGTCGTGCAGCTCATGGGCGATCGCTACCTCGCCGTGCGAGTGGACCAGGATGCGCGTCCCGATCTCGCCAACCACTACGAGGACTACGGCTGGCCTGCGACCGTTATCTACGCGCCCGACGGCACCGAGATCGTCAAGAAGCAGGGCTACATTGAGCCGGCCGGCATGGTGCGGTTGCTGCAGGCCGTGATCGACGATCCGTCGCCAGTGGCGGCGCAGAACCGCTCCCACGATGCCACCGCGGCCGGCTCCGCGGCGTTGCCCGCCGAACGCCGCGCGGCGCTGCAGGCGCAATGGCGCGCCGGTTACGACGACCGGGAAGGCGGTTGGGGCACCAGCCACAAATACCTCGATGCCGACACGGTCGAGTATGCGCTGCACCTCGCCGGGGCCGGCGACCCGCGCGCGGCGCAAATGGCGCGCGACACGCTGAGCCTGCAGCACCAGCTCATCGACCCGGCCTGGGGTGGCGTCTACCAATACTCCGCCGGCGGTACGTGGACGGAGCCGCACTTTGAGAAAATCATTTCCGTCCAGTCGGACAACCTGCGGCTGTTCACCCGGGCCTTCGCGCAGTGGGGCGACGCGGCGTATCTGGAAAACATCCAGGCCATCCGCCGTTATGCTCGCGGCTACCTCATGGATCCCTTCGAGGGCGTCTATTACGTCTCACAGGATGCCGACCTCGTGCCCGGCCAGCATAGCGCGGCCTACTTCGCGCTCGGCGACGGCGATCGCCGGATGAAGGGCATCCCGCGCATCGACCGGCATGTTTATGCCCGGGAAAACGGCGGGATGATCCTCGCGCTGGCGCAGCTGGCCGCGGTCACGGGCGAGGCGCCCTACGGCGTCGAGGCCCGCTGCGCGGCGTCCTGGATGATCTTTCACCGGTTGCGGCCCGACGGCGGCTTCAACCACGACGAACACGACGCGGCCGGCCCGTATCTCGGTGACACGCTGGCGATGGGCCGGGCTTTCCTGGCGCTGCACCAACTGTCGCTCGATCCCAGCTGGCTGATTCGCGCGGAGGCGGCGGCAAAGTTCATCGCGACGCGCTTCGCGCGGCCCGGCGGCGCCGGCTACGCGAGCACCGATACCGCCCAGGAAACCTTTCCCACGCCGCGGCCGCAGTTTGATGAGAACGTCGCCCTCGTGCGCTTCGCGTCCGCGCTGGCGGCCGTGACCGGCAAGCCGGAATACCGCGCGATGGCGCAGGCCGGCCTGCGCTGGCTGCTCGCGCCCGGCAGCGCCGAGGAGCGCGGCTACTACACCGGCGGCCTGCTGCTGGCCGAGGCGGAGGCGCGCACCGAACCGGTCCACGTCATGATTCTCGGCGCCAAGGACGATCCCGTGGCCAAGGCCATGTTCGCCGCCGCGCTGAAGCTGCCCACGGCGCACAAACTGGTCGAGTGGTGGGACCGCCGCACTGGCCCCGCGCCGCGCGGCGAAGATATTTATCCCGAGCTGCCCGGGTCCGCCGCCTTCCTCTGTGCGAATGGCGCGTGCTCGCTGCCCCTGGTGACGACGGCCGCGCTGGAGAAACGCCTGGCGAAACTCACCGCGCCCTGATCGCCGCTCAGGCCTGCACGACCTGGGTGCCGGCGATGAGATCGTGGATGCAGCGCTTGTCGTCGCGGAAGATGAAGCAGATATCCACGAGCGAGTAGATGCCGCCCACGAAAGGCACGGCGCCGATCAGGCCGTTGACAAATCCGCGGAGCAGGAAGGCCTTCACGAAGCCCGGGTTGCTGCCGTCCGCGTGATTGACGATTTTAATTCCCAGCAGCTTTTTGCCGATGGTCTGGCCGCAGGTGGAGAGCCGATAGATTTGGTAGACGGCCAGGCCGAGCAGGAGAATCCCCAGCACGCCGAAGCCGACGACCATCAGGGCGCCATTGGGGTGATCCGGCCGGGAGAAAATTCCGGCGGCCAGCAGCACGGCAAAACCCGGCAGGGCGACGCAGCAGCCAATGATCCCGTCCAGGATTTGGGCGCCCAAGCGCGGCCAGCGGCCGGCCAGAATGAGCGTGGGGCCCGTGGCTAGCGAGTCGGCCGCGCTGCCGGGCGCCAGGGTCGGTACGACCGGCGCCGGGGTCGCGGCGGCCGGGGCGGCGCCGGTCACGGCTGCAAACTCGGGAAATTCCCCGAGGTTTTTCCAGGCGGTTTCGCCATCGCGCCGGGCCTTGGTCATCAGGTTGGCGCGGCCGCCATTGACCCACTCATGGATCTTGGCTGTCGCCACCGGTCCGTATTCTTTGCCGTCCGCGCCGAGAATGGTGAACATAGTGGCCGGAGTCTGGCCGGGGGCGGGGCGAGGTCAACGCCGGGGTGGCTGGAAGGGCCGGCGGGTTTTCCACCCGGCTCACTCCTCGCCGGACTTCTCGCGGACGCGCTGGCGGAGACTCTTGGTGAGTTTCTTGTGATGGGACTTGTGCTGCTGCTGGGCGGCGCGGTCGACGCGCCGGACCTCATGCGCGGTGGCCCGGCCCATCCGCAGGTAGCTCTGCCAGCGGGCCAGGTCAAGGGTGCCGCCGGCCAGCGCCGCTTGCACCGCGCAACCGGGCTCGACCGTGTGCGTGCAGTCGCGGAACCGGCATTGCGCCGTGAGCGCCGCCACATCGCCGAACGCGGCATCGACGCCCGCGCCGGCGTCCCACGGCTGGAGTTCGCGCATGCCGGGCGTGTCGATCACGATGAAACCGTCCGGCGCGACGAGCAGCTCGCGCTGCGTGGTGGTGTGCCGGCCCTTGCCGTCGACGTCGCGCACATCCCCGGTGTCCTGCAAATTCTCGCCGACGAGCCGGTTGATCAAAGTGGACTTGCCGACGCCGGACGACCCGAGCAGGGCGACCGTGGCGCCGGGCGTGAGGTAGGGGGCGAGAGCCTTCAGGCCGCGGCGGGTCTTGGCGCTGACGACAAACACCGGCAGGTCGGGCGCGATGGTGGCGATCTCCGCGGGGACGGCCGTCGTCTCGTCCTCGGCGAGGTCGGCCTTGTTGAGCAGGATCACGGGCGTTGCGCCGCTGGACCACGCGGCGGCGAGGTAACGCTCGAGGCGGTGCAGGTGGTAGTTGCCGTCAAGCGCGCTGACGAGAAACACGGTGTCGACGTTGGCGGCGACGACCTGCTCGATCTTCTCGAGGCCGGCGGCCACGCGGGAAAATTTCGTGCGGCGCGGCAGCACGGCGTGGATGTGGACGCGGGTTTCCTCGCCTGACTGCGGTGTCACGGCTACCCAGTCACCGATGGCGGGAAAGTCGGCTTGGGCCCGGGCCGTGTTGATGAATTTGCCCGAGCACGCGCCGAGCTTGGCGCCAAACTCGCCGGTGACCTCGTAGTAGCCCTTGAGCTCGAGCGTCACGCGCCCGGGCAGGCAACCCTCGGCCGCGTGGGGCGCGAAGGCCGCGGCGAAGTGGTCGTTCCAACCGAGGGCGGCGAGCGTCATGCCGGCAGCAGCTTGGAGCCTTCGGGGCCGGGGCGCCAGAACAGAGCCGTGCGGCCGACGGAGCCGACGCAGAGGCACGGGGTGTCCGCCGCCATTTTTTCACACAGGAGCGCGCGTTCGTCGCGGTCCGCCGCCTCGAAGCGCACCTTCACGAGCTCGCGGGTGTCGAGCTGGCGGTTGAGCTCGGTGAAGAGCGCGGGCGTCGGGCCCTGCCGGCCGATCCGGAGCGAGTCGCTGAGCTGCTGGCCGAGGCCGCGCAGCTGGGTTTTCTGGGCGCCGGTGAGAAGGGGGAGTTCGTTCATGATGGGAAGGTGTCCAGGGGGAGCTCCCGCCATTGACCGGGCGCGAGGTCGCCAAGTTCCAAGGGGCCGAAGCGGGCGCGGTGCAAGGCAAGCACCTCCACGCCCTGGCTGGCAAACATTCGCCGCACCTGGTGGTAGCGGCCCTCGGTCAGCGTCAGCTCGGCTTCGCGCGGCGCAATAATCTTAAGCTCCGCCGGCGCGCACGGAGCTTTTTCGTCCAGCAGCAGCAGGGTGCCGCCCGCAAACAACGGGACGAGCGCGGGCGCCAGGTCGGCGCTGACGGTGGCGCGGTAGACTTTCGGCACCTTGTGCTTGGGCGAGGTCAGCCGGTGGACGAACTCGCTCTGGTCGGTGAGCAGCAGCAGGCCGCTGGTGTCCTTGTCGAGCCGGCCGATGCTGGTGACCGCCGGGTTGCGCGCGCGCCAGCGCGGCGGCAGCAGTGAGTAAACGTTCGGACCTTCGCGTTCGTCGTGCGAGCAAACCAGGCCGACGGGTTTGTGGACGAGCAGCAGCAGGCCGGCGGGGTGGTCGAGCGGTTCGCCGTCCACGCGGACGTCGGCGGGGTCGGCCTTGGCACCGAAATCGTCGGTCACCTGGCCGCGCACGGTCACCCGGCCGGCCTGGATCCAGGCGCGGGCCTCCCGGCGGGAGCAGTAGCCGAGGTTGGCGAGGAACTGGTCGAGCCGGCGCATTGCGCCATTTCATGCGGCACGCCCCGGGATAGGTCAACAAATGCCCAGTTTCCGCCAATCAATGCACGGTCGGGGGAGGCAAAGAGGCGTTTAATAGGGACATGCAAACCACGTTCTACCCCCAACCCGCCGGTCATATCGGGAGCTGGCACCCGGCACCCGGCACCCGCGATCACAAACTGGTCCCGGCCACCAGTCACCGGGGCGACTGGCATTACCTTGGCCTCCCCAAAGCCGCGCGGATCCCCTGGATCGCAGCGCTGGTTTCCGCGGGATTGCATGTCGGGTTGCTGTGGGGCGGCCTGACCCGGCCGGCGCACCGGCCGGTCGTCCTGGTGAAGGACGAGCCGATTATCCAGCTGGTGATGCCGGACCTCGAGGAGGATAAGGAGGCACCGGTGGAGGAGTTGGATAGCCAGGTGGATCCCGGCGTGCAGGTGCCCCAACTCCCCGACACGCCCAGCCTGGTCGATATGACCAATGCGTTTGTGCAGCCCCTGGACATGCGGGCCGCGCTGCAGAACAACTTTGACGCCTCCAAGCTCACCACCATCCCGCTGAAGATCGCCCCCGGCGGGCCCCGGCCCGGCGCGCTCAAGGACCTCTTCAATCTTTCCCAGCTCGACCACGTGCCGGAAGCGCTCGTGCAACCCGCCCCGGAATTTCCTTACAACCTGAAGAAGGAGTTCGAGCGGGCGGAGGTCGTCGTGGAATTCATCGTCGACAGTCATGGCGATACCCGCGACATCCGCGTCCTGTCTTCCACCCATGCGGGATTTGAGCGGGCCTCGATCGAGGGCGTGGCCAAATGGCGCTTCCGGCCCGGCCTCAAGACCGGCCGCAAGGTCAACACCCGGATGATGGTGCCGATCCGGTTTTTAGTGCAGAACGTGGACTGAGAACATGCGGGGGCTTGCACCCGGCCGGCCGGTCCGGCCGTATGAAGGGGCAGTCATGCCCTTGCTCCTCCTCCTGCTGGCCGCCGTTTCCGCGCTTTGCTCCCTCCTGAACTTCGGCCGGGCGCCGGACTTCATGTGGACGTGGAAGCTGGCGATCCTCACCGGCGAATTCGGCCACTGGCTCGTGCTGCTGCCGTTGGGCCTCGCGCTGGGAGCGGGCCTGGGGGCCACGGGCGGCGTCCGGTTGGCGACCTGGCTGCTGTGTGGCGTGGCGATCGTCGGTTTCCTGCGGCCGACCGTCAGCGCTTGGAGAATCGGGCGCGAACTGGGAGCGGGAGCGTTCTCCATCGCCCGGCTGTATGTGGACGCGAAGCCGGCGCCGGCCGCGGTCCGCACGGAAATCTTTGCGCGGCCGGAAGGACAGGAGTTGAAACTGGATTTCTACCGCCCGGGCTTTGCCAGGGATGCACTCCAGCCGCCGCGGCCGTGCATCGTCGTGATCCATGGCGGGGGTTGGGACGAGGGCGACCGCACGCAGCTCGCGGAGTGGAACCCGCGCTTTGTCGCCCAGGGCTACGCCGTGGCGGCCATCAGCTACCGGCTGGCCCCGCAATCCATCTGGCCCGCGCAGGGCGACGACGTGCGCGCGGCCATCGCCTGGCTCAAGGCCCATGCGCGCGAACTCGAGATTGATCCGACGCGGCTGGTGTTGCTCGGCCGTTCCGCCGGCGGCCAGCTGGCCACCGCGGTCGGCTACGGTTTGCACGACCCGGCCATCCGCGGCGTCATCGCGCTCTACGCGCCGCACGACCTGCCGTTCGCGTGGTCGGTGTCGCGCGAAGACGATGCGCTGAACTCAATCAAGTTGTTCCGCCAGTATTTCGGCGGGCCGCCGGACACACCGGAACGGCTGGCGCGCTATCAGGCGGCCAGCGGCCAGTTGCTCGCGACGAAGGATTCGCCGCCGGCGCTGCTCATCCACGGGGTGCCCGACACGCTGTCGTGGTATAAGCACAGCGAGCGCCTGGCCGCCCGGCTGACGGAGCTGGGGGTGAAGCACACGCTCGTCGAGCTGCCCTGGGCCACGCACGGCTTCGATTTCAACCCCCACGGCCCCGGCGGCCAGCTGGCCGACCACGCCATCACCCGTTTCCTTGCCGACGTCACCCGCTGAGCACACCGGAAATTTGTCACGTATTACGTGACAAATTATCAGCACCCCCTGGTCGCATAACTCTGATTCCCCTCGGGCTGCGTGGGATTGGCCGGTAATTTGTAACGTAATACGTGACAAATTTCCGGGTGCTACCAGGTGTGGCGGAAGCCGGCGAGGGCGAGGCGCGGAGTGCCGGTGTTAACGATGCCGTCGGCGCTGCGGCCGGTCTCGAGGCGGGCGGCGCCGGCGTTTTCGATCGTCAGGAATATTTCGCC
>JANYAM010000115.1 GCA_025361365.1 Opitutus sp.
CTCTCGCCCTCGACCTCGAGCATCATCGTCCGCTCGAGCCGGCGCAGGCGTTCGTGCGTCAGGAAAAACGGCACGAAGATGGCCGGGATGCCGACGGGCACGAACCATTCGTCGCCGACGTGGCAGGGCGGATAGAACACCAGGCCCTTCGCCGTCAGTTCATCATAGAGCTGTTGCACCAGCGGCTGGAGCGGCGTGCCCGTAAGGGTGAGGGCAAGCTGGGAGATCTTTTTATCGAGCAACGCCTCGTCGCCCAGATCAGCCCACGCGGTGGTTTCCATCGGCCGAGGGTAAGGGGAGGGCGGTGCGGGCTACAAGCCAGCACCGTCAGAGGACGGAGAACGGAGGACGGAGGACGGAAGACTGAGGACGGATGGCGGAGGGCAGCTATGCCTTCAAGGCCGAGGTGTGTGATCCCATCGTGATTCGGCTGCGTTGAGCGCCGCGAGCAACCGGGGTTCATTCTTGCGGCTCAATTCGTGTTCCCACACGCGAACCACCTTCCAGCCCTGGGCGCGGAGGAGGCGGTTGACGCGGGTTTGCTCGATAATCGCCGGTCCGGATTGGGCTTGAGCCCCTGCGCGATCGCGGGCAGGTGTGGGCCATGCGAAACCGCTTGGCCACTCTCGTCATCATGGCGCTGGCATTGGGGGCGGTGAGTTACGGTCTCTGGGTGGGGTTGCAGGGCCGTCAATTGGCCGGCGTGTCCTATGTCGGCGTGCCGGATTCATTTCTATTTTTGACCCTCAGGCGGCTGCTGCCCGAGAGGCCGGAGCTGTTTCTCGCCACGTTGCGGGCCTATGCGCTGGCGGTGACGCTGGCCGGTGGCTTGGCGATCATGCTGACCGTCCGCGCCCGGCAAATCCCGGCGGCGAACCTGCTCGCGAGTGCGCTGGCCGGCCTGGCGTTTTTCACGGCGCAGCTGGCGATCGGGCATAACGTCCCGGGGTGGGCGGGCGGGGTGCTGGTGCAGGCGCTGGATTACGTCGCACTCGCAGGGTTTTTCTACGGTGCCTGGTTTGTCGTCCACGCGACGCACAATTACCCGCAACGGGTGGATCTGGTGGCGGTCTTTGAATATTCCCGACCGGAGGCGATGAGAAAAATCCGCGACCGGACAATGCAACCCGGCGGCAAGAAATCCTGGCTGCAGTGGTATCTGCAGAAGGATACGGCGATGGAGAAAAAATATGTGCAGGGTCTCAGCTCGGCTTGGTCGCCGGCCATTTTTTCGGTCGTGGCGGCCGGGCTCCTGGCCTTGTGGCAGCTAAATCACCGGGGGGTGGTGGAGTGGATGGGGCTCTACATCCTGCTGGCGGTCGCCGCCCTCGGTCATCTGCCGCTGGCGTGGGGCGCGCTCGATCTGCAATACCGCACGGGCAACGCCGAGGATCGCGCGCGCATTTCCTGGCTGGCGCTGGGCCTCGTCATTTGCGGCTGGGTATCCCTCATCACCTATGGCGGGGCGATGCTTTGGCTCATCAAGGGCGGGGGCGAGGCGGCGAGCCGGGTGCTCGTCGGGTTGACGGCCTTGCTGCCGCCGGTGCTGGGCGGGGTTTTCCTCCTCCTGCTGGTGGCTTCGATATTTTTCCGCGGCGCCATCGATCCGCGGCTGGCGATCCGCAAGACCTCCCTGTATGGCTTCGCGGCCCTAATCATCACGGTGGTGGTGGCCTTCACGCAGAACGCGGCGGTGGTGCAGGTTGTGGGCCGCCTCGGGTTGCCGGCGCAAAGCGGTTCGATCTTCGCCGGCGTCGCAGTGGCGGTGGTGATGGCGCCGATGCGGCGGCGGATCGAGACGCGGATGGAGCAGGCGGTGGATCGTTTCCTGCCGGCCTCGACGCTGGCGGAGTCGGCCCGGGAGCAGGCGGCCGTGGTTTTTGCCGACCTGAGCGGCTACACGGAACTTTCGGCCCGGGATGAGTCCAAGGCCCTGACGTTCGCTTCGCTCCTGCACA
The DNA here is from genome assembly GCA_025361365.1 of Opitutus sp. Lineage (GTDB taxonomy): Bacteria > Verrucomicrobiota > Verrucomicrobiia > Opitutales > Opitutaceae > Lacunisphaera. Next base: position 1,959 of record JANYAM010000115.1, read on the forward strand.
AGGAAAGCCGCCGCTGGGCGGAGCGGCACGGCGGCCAGGTGGTGAAGACCATCGGTGATGCCGTGCTGTTCACCTTTCCCGAGCCCGGCGCGGCGGCGGCGATGTGTGCCGACCTGAACCAGCACTTTGCGGTGGCCGCGAGGGCGCTGCAATTGCCGGCGCTGCCGTTGCATTTCGGCATTCATGTTGGAGAGGTGGTCCGGCAGCGGGACGGGGATGTGTTTGGCGGCACGGTGAACCTGGCCGCGCGGTTGCAAGGGCTGGCCAAAGCGGGCGAGCTGGTGGTGAGCGGCGCCGTCGCGGCGCCGTTACGGGCCGCCGGATTCAACCTCGAATCCATCGGGGACCAGAAGCTGAAAAACGTGCCGGAGCCGGTGGCCTGCTTCAAGGTGGCGCTGACGTAGGATTCAGGCTAGCGCATCGCCCGGATATTTCCCGGGCAGGCCGGGCAGCACCGGCCACCGTCGCGACGCCAGCTTCGCGGCAACGACGGCGACAGTATAGCACGCCCGGTTTTGATGGAGACTCAACACCGCCAGCCTCGCGACGAATCAGCGGTAGATCTCGCGGCGGTGGCCGACTGCGAGGAGGTGGAGTTCGTTTTTCGCGGTATTGAAGGTATAGATAATCCGGTAATCGCCTACGCGGAGGCGGTAGCGATCACCACCAGTCATGCGGTAGTGGGGATAGCCGCCGAGCCGCAAGCCCATGTCATCGACCGAAGCTTCGATCCGGCGCCGAATATCGGCGGGAAGTCCCAGGAAGACTTCATCAAACGCAGAGTAGTAAATCTGCAGGGCGCGGCTCATCCGGGTCGGATCAACGGGTTCGCGGACGCTGGCCCCCGGCCTTTTCGCGTTCGGAACGGTTGATGCGGCCCTTGAACTCATCGGTCATCGGCAGGCGATCCTCGAGCTGGTTTTCCAGCCAGTCGCGCACCAGGCGCATTTCCTCGGGGGAAAGGCGGCTGATGGCTTGCTC
>JANYAM010000141.1 GCA_025361365.1 Opitutus sp.
GCGCGAGATCTGCGGGTAGATGATGTAGCGGTGCACCGGGTCAAAGCCCGGGTTCACGTTCTGCAGCTGCATGAAGGTCCGCACCATCAGGCCGGCGCCCGTCAGCAGCGCCACCGCCAGTGCGGCCTCGAGCACGACGAGGGCGCCCCGCATGGCGCGCAACCGGCGGCTTTCACCCATCGCCGCCCCGCCCTCCTTCATCGTGTCGTTCACGTTCAGGTGCGCCGCGCGCCAGGCCGGTCCCGCAGCGATGATGACGCCGGTGAACAGGCCCAGCCCGGCGAGGAATCCGATCGCCTGCCAGCTCAGCTTCAGGTTGCGGCTCCAGGAATCATCGGCACCGGGGGCCAGCGCGAGCAACGCCGGCAACAACCACTTCGCCACCATCATGCCGCAGAGGATGGAGGCCAGCGCAAGCACCACGCCCTCCTGGAGCAGCGGCCGGGCGATGTCCCAGCGACCGCCGCCGAGGGCCAACCGGATGCCGGTCTCGCGCCGGCGGCCGATGGTGCGCACGAGCATCATGTTGCCGGCATTCACGCAGGCGATGGCGTAGAGAAAAGAAACTGCACCCACCCCGGTCCATTGCATCAGCTGGTAACGACGGAAGCCCGGATTTTCCGGCGGCGCGTCGACCGGTTGGACGAACGCGTCGAATTTCGTCAGGAAGGTCTCGATCGACCGCCCCTTCTCAGGGTGCATCGTCCGCAGCTCGGCCTGCGCCTGCACCCGGGTGCCGCCGGACTTGAGCCGCGCGACCGTCCAGATCGGGATGCCTTGGTTCTGGTTGGTCGCGGCCGTGGGCATGACATAGGGCACGTAGAGCCGGCCGTTGGGAAAGCCGATCGGCACCCGGAAATCGTCGGCGAGCACGCCGACCACATGATAGGGCCGGTCGTTGAGCATGAGTTCGCGACCGAGCACATTGGGATCGGAGGCAAGCCGGTTGCGCCAGAACCAGTCGGAGAGGATGACGGCATTCTCGGAACCGGCCTGGCCCTCGGCCGGCGAAAAACCCCGGCCCAGGACCGGCGCGACGCCGAGCAGTGAAAAGAAATTGGGCGTTACCCGGAGGATGTTCATGCCTTCGGGCTCCTGATTGAGCAGCAGGTTCACCGTGTCGTAAGTGCCGCCCGCCACAGACGAGAATGAGGATGCCTCCCGGTAGGAGAGATAACGGATCAGTTGGGGCCCGTTGGGATTAGGCTGGTCGCGGTTGCTGACTTCGACGCGAACCAGCTCCTCCGGTTTGATATACGGCATGTTCGGAAACAGGCTGCCAGCCACGGAACTGTAGGCCGCCGCCGCCGCGCCGATCCCCAGGGCGAGGGTTCCGACGACCACCGAGGTATAGCCGGGCGAACGGACCAACGACCGGACGACGGATTTGAAGCCAGAAAACATGCGTCGGTCAGATCAAGCCGCCGGCGCGAAAAATCGAGGGGAATCCCATGGGGTTAGGAGAATAACGACCTGCGAGCGGTTTCTTGGAAAAACTAGCAGACTTCACCCGTCAAACAAGCCCAGGCGTGGTCATATCGCTCTACGCCATAAGGGCCAAACCCGCGCCGGCCGGGCGGACCGGCCGCTCAGCGGTTGCACCCGGGCGGTTCTGTCTTTCTCCTTGGCCCATGGCAGCCGCTTCGTCCCCCCGCCCCGCCGCGCCCCTGCGCATCCTGACGGCTGTCCCCGTCTGCGACGGCCACGATAGCGCGGTCACGACCATCAACATCGAGCTGGCCCGTCACGGCCTTGAGGTTATCTACCTCGGCTACCACCAGTCCGCCTCGGCCATTGTGCGCGCGGCCATCCAGGAGGACGTCAATGTCGTCGGACTCAGTTCCTACAACGGCGGCCACATCGTCTTCTTCAAGGAAGTCGCCGACCAACTAAAGAAAAGCGGCAACGGTGACATCCCGGTCTTCGGCGGCGGCGGCGGCACGATCACCCAGGCCGACGCACGGGTGATGAAGCGCCAGGGCACCGACCGCATTTATTTTGCCGGCACACCGCTCGACCAGATGATGGGCGAGATCAAGCGCGCTTACGCTCGCGCCGCGAAGTCGAATGCCAGATTCAAAGGCGATCGCGCGATCGCCCGGGCGATTACGATTGCCGAAGGGACTGCCTTTGTGGGAGGGGTTTTACGCCCCGACTCGAACGTCGCAAAACAATCGAACAAGTCGGGGCATAAAACCCCTCCCACTCGCAAGAAATCCTTTGTCGTGGGCGTCGCCGGTCCGGGCGGCGCGGGCAAATCCACGCTCATTGACGAGCTGACCTCGCGCTTCCTGCGTGCCAATCCCACCGGTCGGATCGCCCTGCTCGCCAACGATCCGTCGCACCCTGATTCCGGCGGCGCCATCCTCGGCGACCGCGTCAGCGCGATCTACGCCCAGAACGACCAGGTGTTCTTCCGCTCGCTGGCCACCCGCGGCAGCCTGACCGGCCTCTCCGCCGCCGCGCCGGCCGCGATTGATATTTTAGAAGCCTCCGGTGAGTTCGACCTGATCCTCGTGGAATCCGTTGGCGTCGGCCAGGAGAGCGATCCGTTCCGGATTTTTGGGAAGGGGCCCAAACTTGTCGACGCCACGCTCTTTGTGCTGGCGCCATATTATGGCGGCCTGATCCAGCTGCAGAAGATTGCCCTGCTGAACGGCGCCGACCTCGTGGCGCTCAACAAGTGCGACCACGCCATGGCCCACACCGCGAAAGCCGAGATCCAGGCCCGGCTCAACCAGAACGGCAAGGGGCAGCAGCTCCACCCCACGACGGCCGCCAAGCATTTCGACCCGGGCGTGGACGCGCTCTTCGCCGCCATCGCGAAGCTCGGCGACCTGCCGTTGTCCGCCGGCGGCGAGAAAGCCTGCCAGATGGAGGTCCGGTCATGAGCCAGCTCGGGAAAATCGCCGACTCGATCG
>JANYAM010000204.1 GCA_025361365.1 Opitutus sp.
CGTGCGCTGTGCAACTGGTCGCCCTCGGGCCCGATGCCGTCAAAGCACGGCAGCCCGGCGGCGCCGAGGAAGTTGCCGTCGGAGGCACCGCCACCGTGGACCCAGCCGAACGGCTTGAGGCCGACATCCTGCGCGGCGCGCTGGAACTCGGGGAACAAGGCGGCCTCGGTGGGATGATTTTCCTTCGGCGGCCGGTTAAGGCCGCCGACCAGTTCGAATGTCACCTCGTGCGAGGCGCCGGTTTCCCGGGCCAGCGCCTCCAGCCGCGAAAAGAGCGGCTGCTGTTCGGCCAGGCGCGTGATGCGGAGGTCGAGCTCGGCCTGCGCGAAATCCGGCACGACGTTGGTCGCGGCGGTGCCGCCGCGGATGTTGCCGGCGTTGACGAGCACGCCCGGCAGCTCGGCGGGGATCTTCGCGGCGGCCAGAAGAAATGCGGCGAGACCGAGGATGGCGCTGCGGCCGTCGTTCGGGATCTTCGCGGCGTGGGCGGCGCGGCCCCGGCAGGTCACGACCAGGTTGCCGGTGCCCTTGCGCGAGTGGATGATGTCGCCACTCGGGCGGGCCGGCTCGAAGACGAAGCCGAATTGGTTGCGCTTAGCTGCGGCTTCGAACATCGCCCGCGTGCCATGCGAGCCGGTTTCCTCGTCGGGCGTGAGCAGCACCTCCCAACCAAGATTGGCCGCGTGCGGCGTCTGTTCAAAGGCCTCGAGCGCCGCCAGCAGCACGATCAGGCCGCCCTTCATGTCGGTCACACCCGGGCCGTTGAGCGTCCCGTCGTCGAGCCACCGGCAGGTCTGGAAGACGTCGTCCACCGCGTAGACCGTATCGTAATGGCCGCACAGAAACACCTGCCGGGGCGCCGAGGGCCGCAGGCGGAAACGCAGCGCCTTCGCGCCCGGCGGGTTGAAGCCCGGGGCGTCGGCGGCGAGTTCCTCAAAGGTCGCCGTCGGAAAAGCCGCCCCGAACACCGTGCGCAGTTCGGCGGCCATTCGCGCCAATCCATCGGCGTGCGACGAACCGGAGTTGATATTGGCCCAGCGTTCGAGCCGGGCCGCAAGTTCCTTGGTGCGGGCGCCGAGCGCAATGATGCCAGAAGGAATCTTTGCTGAAGACATTTTACAGGAGGTCGCGGAGAGCGCAGAGGTCAGGCATCGGCACCTGGCAGAATAAGACGGGAAACGCCGTCGGTTAATTTGGATTCGTGGAAATTGATCAGAAGTCCCAGCGGCACATCCATGAGTTTCATATAGCTGAGGAGTTGCGCCTTGTGAATCGGCATTACCCGTTCCACGGACTTGGCTTCCACCAGGAGACAACCTTCAACCAGAACATCGAAGCGCAGCGGTTCTTCCCGCGTGAACCCTTTGTAAGTAATGGCGATCGTTTTTTGACTGGTTGCAGACAGTTTCCTCAATTCCAATTCACGCAACAGGCACCATTCGTAGATGGATTCAACCAAGCCTGGCCCCTTGTCGCGGTGAACTTCAATGGCTGCGCCAATGACAAACTCGGTCAGTTTGGCAGCTTTGGCATAAAGTGGATGCATGGTTGATATCTCTGCGACCTCGGCGATCTCCTGTAAATCCGGATCAGAATTTCGCCGCGTGGCCACCAGGGAGCGTGACGTGCGGGAAATCGGGGCCGTCCAGCTGGCGCAGGTTCGCCAGCGGGTCGGCTGCCAATTGGAGGAACTTGAAGCCCAGCAGGCGCGGCTTGCCGGCGGCGTCACGCTCCGCGTTGTGCGCCGTCTCGCGGGCGATGAACGACTCGATGGTTTCCTCCCGGACCTGCGGGTCGGAGGAGTGAATGATATGCAGGGAGCCGTCGGCGCCGTGCGCCACGAGGCCGACATGGCCGATCCACGCACTGCCGCCGAAGATATCGTTGGCCGGCACGCCAGGTTTGACGATGCCGCGCACGACGTTGATCAGGTCCCCGTCCCGGAGCTGCGGAGCGGCCAGCGCGACGTCGGCGTAGGGCAGGAAGTTATCGGTATGATCCTCGACGGGAATCGAGGTCTGCAGGTGATAGCGGCCCAGCAGGAATTTGGAGCGGTCGATGCGCTCGGAGAATTTCACCGCCTTGCCGCCGGGAATTTCGCCGGTGATGTCGCGCACGAGCCAGCGGTTGGAGGGATTCCAGTCGGTCTCGGTGAAATGGTTGCGGGTAACGACGCCGAGGTGGCCGTCCCGGTAGCGGATGCGCTGCAGGAGCAGCATGAAGCCGGACCAGTCGCGGCTGAGGGCCATGGCCAGGGTGTGCTCGGCGAAGACCAGGCAGTCGCTCTTCGCGAGCGAGTAGATCGGCTGCGGGTCGTAGGTCTCGAACGGCATTTCCCCGAGCAGGTAGAGTTCGTAGGGCTGGCCGAGGTTCTTGCGCGCCAGCTGGACGACCCGCTTCCGCAAATCGGGCTCGGTGGCCTGCAGGTGGTCCAGATACGGGCCGACCTCCGCCTCGGTGAACTGGTAGAGCGGCTTGTCGGCGGCGGCCGACTGGGGGGCAGCATCGGCAGCGAAGATAGGTCCGGCGGTGAAGACGGCGACGAGCAGAAGGGCCAGGCTGTAGCGGCGCTCTATGAGCGCCGGACGGCGGTCATAGACCGCCGCTACAGGGGCCGAAGCGGCAGAAGGAAAGTGCCGGGGAGAGTTCATGGATGGGGAAGAAAAAAGGGGCGATCCGGCTGGATCGCCCCCGGTGAATCTCGGAGTTGGTTCGGGTCAGCCGGTCACTGGAACTTGTATTCCAGGGACAGCGTGAAGGCGCGGCCGCGCGGGTCGGCGACCCGCGGTTCCCACGAGCTGCCGGCACCGGTGTTGGTGTCGTAGGCGAGGCTGAACGGGGGATCCTGGTTGAACAGGTTCTTGATGCCCGCGATGACCGTCAGGTCCTTGTTATAACGGTAGGTCACGCTGACATTATAGGTGATGTAGTCTCCGACCTTCGCCTTGTAGTCGGGGGCGAAGGGCAGGAAGGCGCCGCTCAGGATGCCCGGCGGGACATAGTCCATGTAGCCGGCGCGGTAGAGCTGGCTCACGCGGCCGGTCCACTTGCCCTTGCGGTAGGACACCGAGGACGTGGATTTCCACTTCAGGCCGATGTCGCTGGACCGGGTGAAGCGGCCGACCTCGCTGGCGCCGAAGGGGGCGCTGGCGATGAGACGGGACTTCTTCACGAGCAGCTCGCTGACGTTGACGTCACCGACGATCTTGCCGCCCCAGAAGTCGACCTCGCCGCGGGCGGTGTATTCGACGCCCTCGGTCAGGGTTTCACCGGCGTTGATCGGGCGAAGGTCGATCTTGGTAATCGCATTGGTCGCGGGATCGCGAATGATGGCATTGGGGAACAGTGTGGAGTTGGCCAGGATCGTCGTGTTATCCAGCGTCTGAATGGTGCCGCTGCGGGTGACGGACCACCAATCCATGCCGAAGGTAAAGTTCTTGCAGGGTGAGAGAACGAAACCGACAGACTTCATCTTGGCTTCCTCGGGCTGCAGGGTGGCCTTGCCACCGAAGATGTTGTTCGCGCTATTCGCCGCGATGGACTGGCCGGTGGCCGGATCGATGAGATTGCCGCCCGCGATGATCGACTCGAACGACGGATCGAACTGCTGCTTGAACGTCGGGATGCGGAAGCCCGTGCTGTAAGAACCGCGGATGAGGATCTTATCGGTGGGCGTGAAGCGCAGCGTATACTTCGGGTTGGTGGTGCTGCCGAAGCCGGTGTAATCGTCGCGACGACCGGCCACGTTCAGGTCCAGGGTCTTCAGGACGGGAATCTGGAGCTCGGCGAAGACGGCCTTGACGGTGCGGCTGAGCGTGCCGGCGGTGGCGAGGGCATTGTCGAACGGCACGTTGAAGATCAGCGAGTCGGCCGTGCTGACGTTGGTGCGGGGATCGCCATCAAACTTGTATTCCTCCTTGCGGTAATCAACGCCCAGGGCGCCCTGGATCATGCCGCCGGGGAGCTGCCAGACCGGGCCCGACGTGGTGAAGTCGGCTTCGGTGGTGGTGAATTTGCCGCCGTAGAGCACGACGCCGGTGGCGGAGGCGGCCTTCAGGCCGGTCATCGCGGCGGCGCTCTGCGTGTAGGAGAACGGATCGAGGATGCCGTCGGTGATCAGCTTGGCGAAGGGCACGCTGTAGTAATAGCCGTTCAGCAGCTTCGACTTGGACTTGCTCGTGGCCTGGGAGACGCCGGCACGATATTCCCACTCGGAGAGGAACTTGAACGGGGACGGGAGCGGTCCCTCCATGCCGACCAGGTAGCGGGTCGTGTCGGTGACCGTGTTGAGCTCGCGGTTGCCGCCGGGGAGCGAGCGCCAGCGGAAGCCGAGCGGGAGACCGCGGTTGACCTCGAGCGCCGGGAAGTAGGCGACCAGGGCGTTGAAGACGCGGGTGTAGTCGGCGCCGGTGCTGGGATAGACCATGCCGGAGAGCGGATTCGGCACCACCGTGCCGTTGGCGGTGGTGGTAGTGTTTTGGGCGCCACTCGCGGCGAGGCCGGCACTGCTCCACTGGTTGGGCGAGAAGCTCTTGGTGGAATCGGAGCGGCCAACGACGGCCTCCACGGTGAGCAGCTGCTCACCCAGCTTGAAGGAACCGCGGCCCACGAAGTTGGTGTTCTTCACCGGCTGCTGCAGCACGGCGGCGCGGCCGGTGTCCCATGCGGAACCGTATTTACCGTTGGCGGTAGGGGAAGTGGTGCCCCAGAGAATCTCCTGGTAAGGACCCATGCCATCGAGGCCGGCATAGCCGGCGGTGTTGGTCGGCAGGTCGATGATGTTGATGCCGTTCACGCGGATGGTGGCATCGGCCGGGTCGACGGGGTTCGCGGTGCTGAGGCCCAGGGCGGTCGGCAGGTTGGCGACGGTGAAGAGCGTGGCGATCGGCGCGCCGCGGGTGTCGGGCGAGAGGCCGCGCTTGGGCTGGAAAGTGTTGACGAAGTCGCGCTGGCTGCCGTCCAGCCGCTTGCTGTCGGACAGGGAGAGCGAGGCCATGAGGTTCCACTTGTCCTTGTTGAGGTCACCCCAGCCGCCGACGACGGAATAGCGGAAAACATTGCCGCCACCGTCCTCGGTGACGTCGGCCGCCGCGTTGGCCACGAGGCCGTGGAAATCGCGCTTCGTGATGAAGTTGATCACGCCACCGACGGCGTCGGTGCCGTAGATGGCGGAGGCGCCGTCCTTGAGCACCTCGACGCGCTCGATGGCGGCGAAGGGGATGGAGTTGAGGTCGACCGTGCCCCCGTTGAGGCCGTGGGCGGCGATGCGGCGGCCATTGAGCAGGATCAGGGTGGCGTTGGAACCCTGGCCGCGCAGATTGGCGGCGGTGGCGCCGTTGTTGCCGCGCTGGGCGCCGGCGACGACGTCGGCGTTCGACGCCAGGTTGTCGAGGCCGTTGCCGTTGATGTTGAGGTTCATGATGAGCTGCTCGGCGCTGGCGATGCCCTCCTGCTCCAGGTCGAGCTTGGTGAAGACGGAGAGGGGCAGCGCGCCCTCGTCGGCGATGCGCTTGATCATCGAGCCGGTGACGACGTATTTCTCGAGTTTGACGGTTTTCTCGTCCTTCGCGTCCCCGGCCGGGGCAGCGGTCTGGGCCAGGACGGGGGAAGCCAACATGCCGAACAGAGCGATGCCGAAGCACGCTCCAAAAGCCTGAAACAGGCGCAGACGAGGGGACGCAGGGTTACTCATTGGTGTAGTGTGTTCCGCCACGGCAGGTGCGAGCCGGGGCCAGAGGGTGTGTAGGTGAACGATACTGACTGGACAGTGGCTAAGGATTTGGTCCCGGGTTTACAAAGAAAATCCAAGCAGGACCCGGGCCGCCCTTAGGCGCGGCCGCCCCGCGTGCCTCGTTCTGGCAGAAACGTTAAATACATCAGCATTTCTGCAAATGAGGCGGCCGGCCGGGTCGGGCAAAGCAAAGGGCGGCCCGGGAAGGGCCGCCCCAAGGAAACCAAAAACTTCCCCGGGTCAGAACTGGCCGGTGATGCCCAGCTGGACCGAGCGCGGCGTGATGATGTGCTCGCGCGGACGGTCGGTCGTCTGCAGGTAGCGGTCGTAGCCTTGGGCGCCCAGGTTGTTGACGGCGAAGTAGACCGTCGCATTCGGACGCACACGGTAGTTGAAGCCGAGGTTCATCGTGGTCACCGACCGACGGTAGGAGAACAGCTGGAAGAACGTCGGCAAGTTGATGTTCTGCGTCGAGACGACGGCGACGGGATAGGCGCCGGTGTAGTTGACATCAAAGTTGGCGCCGAAATTGCCCCGGTTGTAAGTCAGGCCGAAGTTGGCCGACTTGGGCAGTGTGCCGGCAATCTGCATGGTCGTGCGGTGCACGGGGTCGGTCTGCACGGCGGAGAAGAAGAAGTCCGCGTCGGCGGCGACGAGGCTGTAATTGGCGCGGACTGCGAGGCCCTTGAGCTCGCCCGGCAGGAAAGTCAGACGCTGGTTATAGTCGAACTCCACACCCTTCATGGTCTCGGTGCCGAGGTTGCGCGCGCTGATGATGGCGTAACCACCGTAGAGGCCGTCGAAGCCGTTGTCCAAGCCCGTGCCCACCGTGCCGTTGGTGAAGTTATTGCCCGAGAGCACATCGGTGATGTGTTTACGGAACACACCCACGGAGAAAATGCCGTTGTTCTTGAAATAATACTCCAGCTTGAACTCGACCTGCTTGGCCATCTGCGGCTTCAGGCTCGGATTGCCGATGGTGACGGTCTGGGCGGTGTCGCTGACCGAGGCGGCGGGCACGAGCTGAATCAGGTCGGGGCGCCCATAGGTGGTCGACCAGCTGGCGCGGGCCTTCAGGTTCGGCGTGATATCGTAGACCGCATGGATGCTCGGGAACAGGTTGCTGTAACCCGAGTGGTTGGTCTGGAGAACCGCGTTGGCCGCGGCGCGCTTGTAAGGATCGGACTCGACCAGCGTAGTGACATAGCCCGCGTTGGTGGATGCCTTGTTGAGGTAACTCACGGTGCCCACATCCTCCTTCTCCCAGCGAAAACCGCCGAGCAGGAGCAGTTTCTTAAGGGGCCGAACCTCGGCCTGGATATATTCGGCATCCACGGTCTCGTCCATGTAGCGCTTGCTGGTGAGCTTCTGGACCGCGTTGAAGTAAACGTCCTCATACCACATGTTCGCGTTGCCCAGCGTCGGGACGACGTCATGCGGATCGAACACCGGCAGGCGGCCGCCATTGTTTTTCTCAAATTCCGTCAGCGCCATCAGGGGCAGGCCGGTCAGGGTGAAGCCGTTGACCATATACCAGCGGCGCGGGTTGATCTGCCGGTTGTTGTTCACGTGGTTGATCCGGTCCCAGCCCGCCTTGAGGGTGACCGGCAGGTCCGTGGGCAGGTCGTAGCTGACGTTGATGGTGCCGCTCCGTTCCTGGGTATCCAGCCAGGTGCTCCGCTGGTCGAACCGGTTGGAGGTCTGGGCCACGGGGGCGGTCGTGGTATTGGCTGCAGTCAAGACAAACGCCTGGTAACTGTTCGGGTCGTAGACGCTGTCCGTGGCGAGCGAGGCGGGCGTTTGGGTGAAGACGCGCCCGTCCAGGTTGGAGTTGTCGAGGATGAAGCCGATGGGGTTCTTCGTCCGCAGCGTGAGCTGGCCGCCCTCCCGATTGACGCCCGCGTTGGAGTCCGCGTGGACCTTGCTGTAGCGCCAGGCATGGTCGATCTTGAGCCGGCCGAACTTGTGCTCGAAGTAGAGCGAGTTCGTCGCGTTGTTGCTGACGAAGGAAAAGCGGCGGGGGGTGAGCAGCATCTGGGCGTTGCCCGTGGCGCGGATCTCGGTATGGGTCGTGGTCGAGCCGGGCATGATGCCGCCGGACGGGTTGGTGACCGCGTCGAAGACCGTGGCGTTCGTGTTGAAGAACGGGTTGATGTGCGTGTAGTGGAAGAACGGCTCGTCGCCCTCGTTGTAGATCAGGCGGTAGGAAACCGTGGTGCTATCATTGAGGCGGTAATCGAGGCGCAGATTCACCGCGTCGAGAAAGCGGTGGTTGATGCCGCTGGCCTTGTCGTAGTCGCGGAAGAAAGACTGGGTCACATCGGAGACGAGATTATACTGGTCCAAGTCGAAGTTGAACTGCTTGACCACCATCTGGTGCGCCAGGTTGAGCTGGACGCCGAGATTGCGCTGGCCGCCGAGGACGTCGAAGACCTCGGTGTAGCCCAGGCTGGCCGAGTAGCTGTGCGCGTGGTCCTTCAGCGCATCGATGCGCTGGGAGGCAGACGGGGTCAAGGTGCCGGAGACGTTATAGTTGAAGCGGCGGCGCTCCTTCATGGCGAGGGGAGAGCGCGTCTTCAGGTTGATCTGCCCGCCGAGCGCGTCGGCGCGCTTGTCCGGGGTCTGGGCGGAGATGAGCTCGATCTGCTCGTAGCCGGAGGCGGAGAAGGAGTGCAGCGTGGCGGTGCGACCGTTGCCGCCAACGCCGGTCGCGGACATGCCGTCGATGTTGAGGCGGGTGAAGCTCTGGCCGTTGGGACTCACCAGGCCGCGGATGGTGACGTTGTTAATGAGATTGTCCTCGTCCACGGTATAGGAAACGCCCGGCAGGCGGGTGAAGAGCTCGCCGACATTCTCGGTCGGGAGCACGCCCCACTCATCGAGGGCCACGACCGTCTTGGCGTTCGCGGCATTGCGCTGCTGGGTGATGGAGAGGGCCTGGCCTTCCTTGACGGAGGAGACGGTAAACTTGTCGAGGGTGACGACATCGGTCGAGCTCAGCACGAGCGACACGTCGGCGGACCCGGCATTGCCCACCGCGACGGACTGGTTCAGCTCCTCGAAACCCGAATAAGAGGCCACGACATTCACGTCGCCAGCCGGCACGTCGGAGAATTCGAAGTGGCCGGAACCGTCGGTCAGGGTGGCGCGGTTCAGGCCGGGCAGCCGGACCGACGCGCCCTGCAGGGCGTTGCCGGTGGTCTTGCTGCTGACGGTGCCGGCGATTTGGCCCGCGATTGCGGCGGAGGCGAACAGCGCGAAGCAGGCGCACAACAGAACAGCATGCACAAGGCGCATGCGACTAAGGTTGGGATGGCTCATCTGGTGGGGGTGTTGCTTGTCCGGAACGAAACGCTCCGTGGCAAGATAGGTGTAGTGGGGCTTGACGCGCGAATGGCTAGGAGGGCGTCGGCGGCTTTTCAAAGAAAAATCCCAACCCGTCCGGCCGCCAGTCCCGCGCTCCGAGGAGAATCCAAAATTGCATGACAGAAACGTTAAATAATTCATCATTTCTACCTACCCGCGCCGCCCCTCAGCGGCGGCGGCGGCGGGCGACCGGGGCGGCCCGGCCGCTGTGCCGGTAGGTCAGCGGCGAGACCCCGTAGGCCACGCGGAACGCCCGGCTGAAGCTGTAGATCGAGCTGAAGCCGCAGAGCTCCGCGATCTCCGAGACGCGCTGCGGGCCGAGG
>JANYAM010000214.1 GCA_025361365.1 Opitutus sp.
TTTGTTTTACATTGGTTAAAGGGCTTCTTTCCCTACAGGGGATTTTGAACCGCACACACACCGTGAGTTCGTCTTGTTCGCGTAAATCATTCTTGGCCAAACTGGGGGGCTTGGTTGCCTCCTTTGGACTGGTTCCGGCGCTGCTCGCCCGCACCAACGCGCCGACCAAAACCGCCGTCGTGGCTTTGCGTCCTGAAACCCGCGCCGTGCCGCGCAAGGAAGGCAGCTGCTAACCGGTCCACGACATGTCGAAGATTTTTCCGAAATCCGCCAACGCCCTGCCGCTGCAGATCATCATTTTCCTGGGCGTCCTCGGCGGCGTCGCGGCGGCCGGTATTACTTACTACGCCACGCCCGCCTACCTCCGCGTCGGCTACCAACCGGTCCAGCCCGTCCCGTTTGAGCACAGCCTGCACGCCGGCCAGCTCGGCATCGATTGCCGTTACTGCCACGCCGCCGTGGAGAAGTCCGGCACCTCGAGTGTCCCGGCCGCGCAGACCTGCATGAATTGCCATAGCATCATCAAGACCACGAGCCCGCTGCTTGAGGTCGTGCGGCAGAGCTATGCGACCGGCGAGCCGGTGCCATGGGTCCGGATCCACCAGAACCCCGACTACGTCTACTTCAACCACTCCGTCCACGTGAACCGCGGCGTCAGCTGCGTCGAGTGCCACGGCAAGATCAATGAGATGCAGGTCGTCCAGCAGGCCAAGCCGCACAGCATGAGCTGGTGCCTCGACTGCCACCGCAATCCCGCCGAGCGCATCCGCGACCCGAAGGATGTCTTCAATCTCGATTCCCAAACGCTCGCCGCCCAGGGCAAACTGGCGGACGCCCAGAAGTTCGTCCACGACTGGAAGGTTAAACCGCCGACGAGCTGCTCCGGCTGCCATCGCTGATGAAACGCAAATTTGACCATTCCGCCCCTGCCGGCCCCGCCGTGACCGGCCCGAAATACTGGCGCAGCCTCGACGAGCTGGCCGATACGCCCGGCTTCCGCGAGCACATGGCCCGCGAATTCCCCGAGGGGGCGTCCTCCCTCGAGGGCGTCGACCGCCGGCAGTTCATGAAGCTGATGGCGGCGTCCTTCGCGCTCGGCGGCCTCGGTCTCGCCGGTTGCCGCCGCCCCGAGGCGCACATCCTGCCCTACGGCAAGTCCGTCGAATACACCGTCCCGGGCCTCCCGCTTTATTTCGCGACCGCGATGCCGCTGCGCAAGTCGGCCATCCCGTTGCTCGCCGAGACGCACCAGGGCCGCCCGACCAAGCTCGAGGGCAACCCGACCTACCTGCCGCACGGTGGCGCCAGCTCGCTGCTCGCCCAGGCTTCCGTCCTCGACCTCTACGACCCGGAGCGCGCCACGGCGCACACGAAGAAGGGCGACACGCTTTCCCTGACCCAGGTCAACGACCTGCTCGCCAGCATCAACAAGACCTACGCCGGCAGCGGCGAGGGCCTGGCGTTCCTCGCCGACGAGTCTGCTTCGCCGACCCGCGCCCGCCTCGTGGCGAAGTTGAAGGCGCAGTTCCCCAAGGCCATCTGGGCCGAATACGAGCCCGTGCAGGACGAGCCGCCGCTGGCCGCCGCGCAGGCCGCGTTCGGCCGGAACGTGAAGCCGGTCTACCGCTTCGCCAAGGCCAAGCGCATCCTCTCGCTCGACGCCGATTTCTTCCACGCCGAGTCCGGTTCGCTCTACTACGCCCGCGAGTTCGCCAAGGGTCGCCGCGTCACCAAGCCGACCGACCCGATGAACCGCCTCTATGTGGCGGAGAGCAGCTTCACCCTCACCGGCAGCATGGCGGACCACCGCCTGCGCCTCGCGAGCAACCACATCCTCGCGCTCACCGCCGCCCTTGCCGGCAAGGTGCTGGAGACGGAAATTTTCGCCAGCCTGACCAAGGGCCTCGAGGTCAAGGCCGACTGGGTCGAGCAGTGCGCCAAGGACTTGATGGAGCACAAGGGCGAGTCGCTCGTCGTCGCCGGCGCCGACCAGCCGGTCGCGGTGCACGTCCTCGCCTACGCGATGAATGCCAGGCTCGGCAACCTCGGCTCGACCGTCGATTTCGTCGAGGTCGCCCCGTCGGGCGCGTCCACCATCTCGGCGCTCGCCACGGCCATCAAGGCCGGTTCGGTCAAGACTCTCTTCATCCTCAACGGCAACCCGGCCTACAACGCGCCGGCCGACCTCGATTTCGGCGCGCTGCTGAAGTCCGTGCCGGACGTCATCCGCTACGGTTACTATAATGACGAGACCTCCGCGCTCGCCGGCACGCATCTCGCCGCGACGCACTACCTCGAGTCGTGGGGCGACGCCCGCACGGCCGACGGCACCATCGTGCCGGTGCAGCCGATGATCATGCCGCTCTTCAACGGCCTGATGGAGCTTGAGCTGCTGGCCCGCCTCGCCGGCGAGGCCAAGCCCGAGGCTTACGAGCAGGTCCACGCCACCCGCGGCGGTGACCAGAAGGCCTTCGAGAAATTCCTGCACGACGGCCTGGTCGAGGGTTCGGCCTACCCGGCCGTCTCCGTCGCCTTCAACGTGCAGCGTTCCGGCGCCGCGTTCGCCAAGCTGCCCGCCTTTGCGGCCCTCTCGAAGGACAACCTCGAGGTTCGTTTCGTCACCGACCACAAGATGGATGACGGCCGCTTCGCCAACAACGGCTGGCTGCAAGAGTGCCCGGACCCGATGACCAAGATCTCGTGGGACAACGCGATCCTCATCAGCCCGCGCCTTGCCACGGAACTCGGCATCGCGCCGGTGAGCACCAAGATTCTCGGCCTGATCTCGACGCCGCAGATCGCGCGCAAGGAGGAAGCGGAATTCTACCAGGGTAAGGAAAACGCCCGCGTCTTCGAGCTCACCTTGAACGGGCGCACGATCAGCGGCCCGGTGCACATCCAGCCTGGCCTCTCCAATTATACCGTCGTCCTCCCGCTCGGCTACGGCCGCAAGGTTTCCGGCCACATCGGCACGGACACCGGGTTCAGCGCCTACGCGTTGCGCACGACGGACGGACTGGCCTTCGCCACCGGCGCCAAGCTCACCGACACCGGCCGGCGCATGAAGCTCGCCAACACCCAGGAGCACTGGTCGATGGAGGGCCGCGACATCGTCCGCGAAGCCAACTACGAGGGCGCCGAGAGCTACCAGGAGAACCCCGCGTTCGTCACCAGCATCGGCATGGAAGGCCACTCGCCGGCGATCTACGGCGACTATACGCCCGAGCAGTTTGCCAAGCTCCCCGAGGCGGAGCGCAGCAAGCTCGCCGTTGCCCGCGCCACCGAGACGCCGCGCGGCAATTCCCTCTACGAGACGCCCAATTTCGAGGGCACCCACCAGTGGGGCATGTCAATCGACCTCAACACCTGCATCGGCTGCAACGCCTGCATCATCGCCTGCCAGGCGGAGAACAACATCCCGATCGTCGGCAAGGAGCAGGTGATGCGCGGCCGCGAAATGCAGTGGATCCGCCTCGACCGCTACTATTCCGACGGCCACATCGACGCCGCGGCATTCGGGGCCGAGGGCAACAAGATCCTCCCCGAGGATCCCCAGGTTTCGATGCAGCCCATGACCTGCCAGCACTGCGAACTCGCGCCCTGCGAGACGGTGTGCCCGGTCAATGCCACCGTCCACGACGACGAGGGCATCAACGTCATGGCCTACAACCGCTGCATCGGCACGCGCTACTGCGCGAACAACTGCCCTTACAAGGTCCGCCGGTTCAATTTCTTCGACTTCAACAAGCGCGCCACCGACGCCCTCTACATGGGCCCGCTCGGCCACCAGAGCGAGATGCCGGAGCTGGTCAAGATGGTGAAGAACCCCGATGTCACCGTGCGCATGCGCGGCGTCATGGAGAAGTGCACCTATTGCGTCCAGCGCGTGCAGCAGGCCAAGATCGCCCAGAAGCGGAAGGCCGGCGCCTCGGGCGACGTCGTCATCCCCGACGGCACGATCAAGACCGCCTGCCAGCAGGTGTGCCCGGTCGAGGCCATCGTCTTCGGCAACATTAAGGACGAGGCCAGCGCCGTCTCGCGCGCCAAGGCGCAGGACCGCACCTACGCCGTGCTCGGCTACCTCAACATCCGCCCGCGCACGACCTATCTCGGCAAGCTCCGCAATCCGAACCCGCACATGCCCGATTACTCCGCGCTCCCGCTCAGCCGGGTCGAGTATAACCAGAAGAACGGCCACGGCGGCGCCCACCACGGGGCCGCGCACGGCGAGAGCCCCGCGGCTGAAAAGCCCGAGGGCAAGAACGGAGGGCACGGTTAATGGGCGCGCACGCTTCTGATACGCCGGCTCCCGCCATCCTCGCCGAGGTCAACCCGGCGGCGGTGCCGCGCCCGGTGCTGGTGGCCCACCACCGCGACTTCCACTGGATCACGGAGAAGATCTGCGGCCTGGTTGAGGGCAAAACCCCCGTCTGGTGGTGGTGGTGCTTCGGCGCCGCCGCCTTCGTCGCCTCGTTCACCGTCGCCGGCCTGACCTACCTCGTGTCGACGGGCGTCGGCGTCTGGGGCCACGCCAACCCGGTCAACTGGGCGTGGGACATCGTCAACTTCGTGTTCTGGATCGGCATCGGCCACGCCGGCACGCTTATCTCGGCCATCCTCTGCCTGCTGCGCCAGAAGTGGCGCACGTCCATCAACCGCCCGGCCGAGGCCATGACCATCTTCGCGGTCGTCTGCGCCGCGATCTTCCCGGTCTTCCACGTCGGCCGCATCTGGTTCGCCGTGCTGCCCGGCTGGCTGTTCCCGTTCCCGAACTCGAACGGCATCTGGCAGAACTTCCGTTCGCCCCTGGAGTGGGACGTGTTCGCGGTCTCGACCTACGGTACGGTGTCCGTCCTCTTCTGGTATATCGGCCTCATCCCCGACCTCGGCACGCTGCGGGACCGCTTCACCTCGGCCGGGAATGTCTTCAAGGCGCGCATCTACGGCTTCTTCGCCATGGGCTGGCGCGGCTCGAACCGCCAGTGGAGCAACTACGAGATGGCCTACCTCATCCTGGCCGGCGTTTCGACCCCGCTCGTGCTCTCGGTGCACACCATCGTGTCGTTCGACTTCGCCGTCTCGCTGATCCCGGGCTGGCACACGACGATCTTCCCGCCGTATTTCGTGGCGGGCGCCATCTTCTCCGGCTTTGGCATGGTGCTCACGCTCATGCTGCCGCTGCGCGCCATCTACCGCCTCGATGACCTGATCACGCAGTATCACATCGACTGCATGTGTAAGATCATTTTGGCGACGGGCACCATGGTGGGCTACGCCTACTCGATGGAGTTCTTCATCGCCTGGTATGGCGCCAACCCCTACGAGGGCTTCGCGTTCATCAACCGCGCGTTCGGCCACTACGCCTGGGCTTACTGGATCATGATCAGCTGCAACGTCATCACGCCGCAGTTCTTCTGGTTCAAGGCCGTCCGCCAGAACACCACGCTCGTCTGGATCCTTTGCCTCTTCGTCAACGTCGGCATGTGGTTCGAGCGCTTCGTGATCATCGTCACCTCGCTCGCCCGCGACTTCCTGCCGTCGAGCTGGGGCTACTATTCGCCGTCCGTCGTCGAGATCTTCACGTTCTTCGGCACCTTCGGCGTGTTCTCGGTCCTCTTCCTCCTGTTCATCCGTTTTGTCCCGATCATGCCGATGTCGGAGATCAAGATGGTCATCCCCGCGGCCGATCCCCACGGATCGTCGAAACACTAAGGCGCCGCCATGAACCAGAACTACGGAATCATCGCCGCCTTCGACACCACGCCGGAGCTTTACCACGCCTGTGAAAAGGTGCGCGACGCCGGCTACTCGCAGTGGGACGCGCTCACGCCGTTCCCGGTTCACGGCCTCGACGCCGCCATGGGCATGCGTCGCTCGAACGTGCCGCGCTTCTCACTCGCCGGCGGCCTCACCGGCTTCTGCACGGGCATGGGCTTCATCGCCTGGCTCGGCCTGTCGGAGTATCCGCTCATCGTGGGCGGCAAGCCGATGTTCAGCCCGATGTTCGCGTTCCCGGTGTCGTATGAACTCACCATCCTCTTCACCGCCTTCGCGACGATCTTCGGCATGTTCTTCCTGAACCAGCTGCCCATGCATTACCACCCGGTGATGAAGGCGCCGCAGTTCGTCCGCGCGATGGACGACCGCTTCTATATTGTGATCGAGGCGAACGACCCGAAATTCAACGCCACTGCCATCCGCGACCTGCTCGCGAAGGCCGGCGGCAAGGACATCGTGGAGCTGGAATCCTAAGATGCGCTACGCCTACTACACTCTCGCCTTCGTGGTTGTCCTCCTGCTGTCCGTCATGGGCTTCCGGGGCATGGTCTCCACGCGTCCCCCGATCGAGGTTTTCCCGGACATGGACCACCAGGCCAAATACAAGCCGCAGGCCGAGTCCAAGTTCTTTGCCGACGGCCGCGCCGACCGCCCGATTCCCGCCGGCGCCGTGCCCTTCGCCCGCGACGCCGTCCACGCCGACCCGGCATTCCTGAAGGCCGACGATTTTCACTATGACGGCAAGCTGCCGGACGGCACCTTCGGCCGCGGTTTCCCCGCCGGGATCGAGGTCACGCGCGACTTCGTCCTCCGCGGCCAGGGCCGCTTTATGATCTATTGCGCCCCCTGCCATGGCCAGCTCGGCGACGGCAACGGCATCACCAAGTCCTACGGCATGCTGACGACGCCCACCTATCACGACGACCGCATCCGCGGCATGGCCGAGGGCGAGATCTTCAACACCATCACGCACGGCAAGAACACGATGATGTCCTACGCCGACAAGCTGGCGCCCGATGACCGCTGGGCCGTGGTCGCCTACGTGCGCGCCCTCCAGCGCGCGGCGCACGGCTCCCTCAATGATGTCCCGCTCGAACAGCGCGGAGGCCTGAAGTAACATGAGCGCTCCCGCTTCCACCGCCCCCTTGGCGAACAAATTTCTCGTCGCCGGCCTCGCCGGCCTCGCCGTCACCGCGCTCGGCCTCCTGGTCGCCGACCCGCACGGGGTCGCGTTGTCCTACCTCGTCGCCGTCGCCTTCTGGGCGGCCGTCGCCATCGGCATGCTGATGCTGATCATGATTCACCACATCACGGATGCCGGCTGGTCCACGGTGATCCGCCGCCAGTTCGAGCATGGGGTTTCCGCCTTCAAGTGGCTGTTCGTGCTGTTCCTGCCGCTGCTGGCCTGCATCTGGCTGAAGCCGGGCCTGATCTGGCCGTGGATGGACACGAGCACCGTCCTGCACGGCACCCACACGGTGGGCGAGGACCCGCTCTATCTCAAGAAAGCCAGCTTCCTCAACCGGAACATGTTCACCGGCATGACCGTCGCCTTCTTCGGTATCTGGATCTGGCTCTCCGCCCGCCTGCGCAAGGCTTCATTCTCCCAGGACAGCGATGGCGCGGCCAAGTGGACGTTCATGAACCGCAAGACCTCGGCCTTCGGCATCCCGCTCAACGCGCTGGCCCTGAGCTTCGCCGCCATCTACTGGATGAAGAGCCTCGAGTATCACTGGTTCTCCACGATGTATGGCGTGTGGTTCTTCGCGAACTGCATGCGCGCCGGCATGGCGATCGGCGTCGTCATCACGTGGTGGCTCTACCGGCGCGGCGACTACAAGGGCGTCATGAACACGAACCAGCTGCACTGCCTGACGGCGCTGGCCTTCGCCTTCGTGGTGTTCTGGGCCTACGTCACCTTCTCCCAATACTTCCTGATCTGGAACGCCAACGTCCCCGAGGAAACCTTCTGGTATAACATCCGCGAGCACGGCGACTGGCTGTGGGTCGGCATGCTGCTGCTCTTCGGCCACTTCTTCGTGCCGTTCATCGCGTGGCTGCGCTACCGCAACAAGGCTGAGCTGGTGCCGGCGCTGCGCGTCAGCCTCTGGATCGCCGCCATCATCCTGGTCGACCTTTGCTACAATGTCCTGCCCGCCCTGAAGGACGCGCACGACGAGCCCCTGCCGTTCCTCTCGCTCAACCTGCTGTGGGTGCTGGCCTCCGTCATCGGCGTCGGCGGCATCTGCACCTGGTCCTACCTGAAGAGCTTCCCGACGGCCAAGCTCATCCCGATCCGCGACCCGCGCATCGTCGAGTCCCTCACGCACCACGAAGCCACCGCCCCCGAGCCGGGCCAGGTGGTCGAAGGCGCCCACTAAGCCATGAGCGACTCCTCCAACTTCTCTTTCCCGCACCGCACGCCGGTGTTCACCACGGTCCTCGTGCTGGTCTGCTTCGCGCTCTTCGGCCTGCTGGCCCGCCGGTATTACGCCCCGCACGCCTACGCCGTGGACAAGGTCGAGGGCGTCAAGACCCCGGAGGAGCGCAAGAAGCTGCTCACCGACAAACTCGACGCGGAGCACGCCGCCGCCACGGGCTACGCTTGGGTTGACCAGAAGGCCGGCACCGTCCGCCTGCCGATCGAGCGCGCCATCGAACTCACCGTCCGCGACCAAGCCAAGAAGTAAGCCTTGTGATGAATCCTTCCGCCAACAACCGCACCGAGCAGATCGAGATCGATGCCTCCGCCAAGTGGCCGGTGCTCTTCTTCTTTGGCTCGGCGCTGCTCTGGCTCCTCCTCGGGGGCGTCATGCAGCTGGCCGCCAGCATGCAGCTGCACCAGCCGGGCTTCTGGTCCGGCTGCGAGTGGGTCACCCACGGCCGGCTCGCGCCCGCCGCGCAGAACGCCCTCGTCTACGGCTGGGGCATGAACGCCGCCTTCGCCTTCGGCCTCTGGCTGATGGCCCGCCTGTCCGCGACCACCCTCCGCCATGGCGGCTGGCTGTTCATCGCCGTCAAATTCTGGAACCTCGGCGTCACCCTCGGCGTCCTGGGCATCCTCGGCGGCTACTCGACCTCCTTTGAGCTGCTCGAGATGCCGCGCTTCGTCAGCTTCCTCCTGCTCGCGGCCTACGCGCTGGTCGGTGTCTGGGCGGTCACCACCTTCAGCATCCGCAACACCGAGAACGTCTACGCCTCGCAATGGTATCTCTTCGGCGCGGCGTTCTGGTTCCCCTGGCTCTACGCCATCGCGCAGGTGATGCTCTTCAAGGCCCCCGTGCGCGGCGTGCTCCAGCCGGTCGTCAACGCCTGGTATGCCCACGGCCTCTACAATCTCTGGTTCGTGCCGGTCGCCCTGGCCGCGGCGTATTACTTCCTCCCCAAGATCCTCGGCAAGCCGATCGCCAACTACTACCTGGCCTCGCTGGCCTTCTGGTGGCTGGCCGTCACCTCGGCCTTCGCCGGCGGCAGCCGCCTGATCGGCGCGCCGGTGCCGGTGTGGATCCCGACCCTGGGCATCGTCGCCAACATGCTGGTCGTCGTCGGCGTGGTCATCGTGGCGATTAATTTGTTCGGCACGGTGTCCGGCCGCCTCGCGGCCGCCAAGGCCAGCCTGACCCTCCGCTTCATCCTGATCAGCATCGTGAGCTTCGTGCTCGCCGCCGCCATGAACCTCGCGCTCTCGATGCGCGAGTTCGCTGCGGTGGTCCAGTTCACCCTGCTGGACGGCCTGCGCGACTGGCTGACCTTCTACGCCTGCTTCTCCACCGCGATGTTCGGCGCCGCGTATTTCCTCCTGCCGCGCATCACGGGCAAGGAGTGGCGTTCCGCCGCGCTGATCAAGCTGCACTTCGGCGCCACCGCGCTCGGCGTGGCGCTCATGATCGTGGGCCTGGGCTACGCTGGCTGGCACCAGGGTCAGCTGCTCAATGACGCCGCGGTGTCGTTCACGGAGGTCACGAAGGCCATGTCCTTCTGGTTCGCCTTCCGCACCGTCGTGCTGGGCCTGCTGCTCCTCGGCCACGTCGCCTTTCTCGTCAACTTCATCTGGATCGCGTGCCCGCTCAACTCGCAGGGCACCGCGGCCGCCACGTTCCGCACTCCGCCCGAGCTGGGTCTCGCCAAGGAGGGCCACGCATGAAAAACGGACTAGCCCTTTTCCTCGGCGTCTTCGCCACCCTCGCGCTCTCCTGGGCTGGCCTGCTGCTGACCGCGCACCGGCAGATCGGTGGCCTCAGCCAGTTCAAGGATCCGGCGGATGATTCGCTGCATCCGGCGGCGATGTCCGGCCTGGCCCACCAAGGTCTCCTCGTTTACCAGGACCTCGGCTGCGTCACCTGCCACACCCAGCAGGTCCGCCAGCACGGCTTCGGCCATGATCTCAATGAAGGCGGCCGCAAGTGGGGCGAGCGTGGCAGCTATGCCCGCGACTACATCAACGATGGCCCCGTCCTGATCGGCCAGAACCGCCTCGG
>JANYAM010000226.1 GCA_025361365.1 Opitutus sp.
CAAACTCGTGCCGTCGCCCGATGATGTCTTGAATGTCCCAGCTCATGCTCCGAGGGCCATGGCCCTCGGAGCATGACTTGGAAAGTGTTACCTCCAACCCGGGACACCTGTTACCCACAACCCCGGACGATACAAGGGCAACGGCCCCTACCGGTCCGGCGACAAGCGCCGACCCTACAGGTCCAATCATCATGTGGCCCGCTTCACCCGTCATCTTCGCGCTAATTCTTCTTCCAAAGCCCGGATCCGCGCGTGGACCACCTCCCTCCGTGCCGCCGGGTCGTCCGCCGGCAACGTGGCCAGCACCTGCTGAAGCCAATCCAACGCCGCTTGCGGCCGGCCCAGTTCGCGCAGCAACTCGGCATGGATGCGCGCGGCGTAATACGGCGCCCCGGGCTGCTCCGCCGCGAGCCGGTAGCAACGCGCCGCGGCCTCCAGGTCACCGCGCCGGCGGAGATGAATGTTGGCCATCTCCACATAGAACTCGGCGACGGTTCCGTGCCAGCGCAGGCCCTTTTCGAGAAAGCGCAGCGCCTGCCGAGCCTGCTCCTCGTTGACCCGCTGCCGGACCATGGTGGGTGCTCCCGCCGGCAACCACTCCGGCACATCATAAGCGAGCATGCGCGCACCGTTCAGCCAGAAATAGGCCGGGCGCTCATCAGCGGCGACGGTCAGCTCGAGCAGCGCCGCCGTCTCGGCCGCGTCGCACCGTTCCCAGGCCAGGTTTGCCCGCAGCCAGAAACCGCCAGCCGCCACGGACCGCAGGCCGCCGACCACGGCCGCCACCCCGCCCTGCCCCGCCAAGGTCACCAGCTGCTCGTTGCGTCCCGCCGCCGGCGCCGTCGTTTCCAACGCCCGCAACCCGAATCCCGCCGCAAGCAAAACCGCCCCGGCGAGCGCGACTCGCGCCGGGTTAGAATTCACGGCGCTGGAATGCATACGAAGCCAGGACGCCGAACAGCAGCAGACACGCCGCCCAGTAGGCCGACAGGCTGAGCAACACGGAGCCCGCCAGCGGCTGGCCGGAGGCCAGCAGGGTCTCGGCATCGAACAACGCAAAATTGGGCCAGACGCGCAGCCAGCCGAGGGCGCCGCCGTTCGCAAATGGCCGCAGATGTCCGATGACCGTGAAGAGCAGGCCCGCGCAGCTCGCGAACAACGCCGTGCCGGCGTAGCTGCAGACGAAAAGCGTCATCGCCGCGACCACGGTGAATTTCATCCACTGCAGCGCACAGGCGGAGAGCAGCACCGCCAGCCCCACCGGGGGCACGCCCAGCTGGCCGCCGCGCCACATCAGCAGGGCGGCCAGCAGCGCGCCCAGCGCCGCGGTGAAAAGGGCCAGCAACGCCGCCACGCCGCCGAGCTGGCCGGCGAGATATTCCCAGCGACGCACCGGCCGCGTCAGCACGCACGCCGCCGCGCCGCTGACGAGGTCATGGAAAAACAACTGCGCCGAAGCCAGGGCCGCCAGCAGCGTGCCCAGCAGGCCGATCGCCCCGAGCCCGAAGTCGCCGATGAACTTGAGCTCGGCCGCGCCGAAGTTGAATTCGCGCAATCCGAGCGCCCCGAGCACCAGCAGTGCCGCCACGACCGCGAGTAGCAGGCTCAGCTTCAGGCGCAGCGCCGCCCCGAGCGTGTGCCCGGCGATGAGCCGAATCCGGTGCAACGTCGCGCTCATGCCCGCATCTTCTCCAGGT
This sequence comes from Opitutus sp., assembly GCA_025361365.1. Classification (GTDB taxonomy): domain Bacteria; phylum Verrucomicrobiota; class Verrucomicrobiia; order Opitutales; family Opitutaceae; genus Lacunisphaera. The sequence goes on from JANYAM010000226.1 coordinate 1,698, forward strand.
AAAGCTGCTCGAGACGCGAGGGGGGCGGCACCGCCGCCGGCCCGGCGCCGAACAATTCAGCCGGGGTGCCCTCGGCGAGCAACCGGCCGCGACCCAGCAAGGCGAGCCGGTCGCACAGGCTTTCCGCCTGGGCCAACAAATGCGAACTGAACACCACCGCCGTGCCGCGCGCCGCCAGTTCGCGGATCAACCGGCCCAGGGCCAGCCGGCCCTCGGGGTCGAGCCCGCTGGCCGGCTCGTCGAGCAACACCAGCCCCGGGTCGTGCAGGATGGCCTGCGCCAGGCCGAGCCGCTGCGTCATGCCCTTGGAATACGTGGCGAGCCGCCGGTCCGCCGCGTCTGCCAGGCCGCTCCAGGCCAGCACCTCGTTAATCCGTACTGCGACCGTCGTGGCCGGCAGCGCGCTGAGCCCGGCACAGTAGCAGAGAAATTCGCGGCCCGTTTGCTGCGGCGCGAAACGCGGGGCCTCGGGCAGGTAGCCGACCCGCGCGCGGGCGAGATCACTACCGGCAACATGGCCAAAAATCCGGCACTCGCCGGAGGTGGGCGCGAGTAGGCCCGCCAGGGCCTTGAGCGTGGTGCTCTTGCCCGAACCGTTAGGCCCGAGCAACCCGAGCACCTCTCCGGGCGCGAGTCGCAGCGAAAGCGCATCCACGGCGCAGAGCCGCGCCCCCAGCCAACCGCCGGGGCGGTAATGCTTGGTGAAACGCGTGAGCTCAACGGCCCACGGGGCCTTGAAGGACGAAATCAACGGATGGAAAAACCCTGAAACTGTGGGGCCCGTTGTGAATCGGTCTGTTCGACCTTGCGGACATATCCCTCCATCCTTTCGTGAACGGCAACAATGAATTCGCGCACTTCGAGCGCCGCGCCCTCGGCCTCCAGCTGCACGCGTCCGTCAGGCAGGTTCTGCACAAACCCGGAGACTTCAAAGCCCTTGGCCACCTGGAGCGCCTGGTAACGGAACCCCACGCCCTGGACGCGTCCCGTGAAAAAGACCGTGGCATGATGGACTTCCGGCATGCGGGAAAGGAAACCGGGGATGCGCCGCGGTTCAACACTTTGTAGGGTCGCCGCTTGTCGGCGGACCTCCGGGGACAGACGCGGTCTGAGATTGCCTCGATTCAGTGGACACAGACATCCGTGTTGACGTGTTAGCTGTTTGGTCGCTTCCGAGGACAGGAGCGATAAAGCTTGCCGCAGGAAGCGACCAAACAGCGGGTGACACGGATGTCTGTGTCCACTGAATCGAGGCAATCTCAGACCGCGTCTGTCCCCGGAGGTCCGCCGACAAGCGGCGACCCTACAAAGTGTTG
>JANYAM010000250.1 GCA_025361365.1 Opitutus sp.
CTTGCGCCTTTTTGTTTAAAGCCTTCGCTGGTCTCATGGCGAAGCCACTGGTCGGAATCATCATGGGCAGCTCCTCGGACTGGGAGACGATGGCGCATGCGGCCACGACGCTCGCCGCTCTCGGCGTGCCGTTCGAGAAACGCATTGTCAGCGCCCACCGCACGCCGAAGCTCATGGTGAGCTACGCCGAGACGGCCGAAAGGCGCGGCCTGAAACTCATCATCGCCGGCGCCGGCGGCGCCGCCCACCTGCCGGGCATGACCGCCTCGCTCACCACGCTGCCGGTGCTCGGGGTGCCGGTGGAATCCAAGGCGCTGCATGGACTCGACTCGCTCCTTTCCATCGCGCAGATGCCGGGCGGCGTTCCGGTGGCCACCTTTGCCGTCGGCAAGGCCGGGGCCATCAACGCCGCGCTTTTCGCCGCCTCGCTGCTGGCGCAGAGCGACGCGAAGACGAAACAGGCGTGGGAGAAATTCCGCGCCACGCAGACGAAGAAGATCCTGAAGGCGAAGCTGCCGTGAGCACGGGCGCGGCGATCCTTCCCGGCAAAACCATCGGCGTGCTCGGCGGCGGCCAGCTCGGGCGCATGCTGGCGCAGGCCGCGACGCGGCTCGGTTACCGGGTCCACGTCTACGAGCCCCAAGCCCTCTGCCCGGCGGGCGCGGTGTGCCACAAGGAAGTCAACGCGCCTTACGAGGACACCGCGGCGCTGACGGCCTTTGCGCGGGAGTGCGATGTCGTCACTTACGAATTTGAGAACGTGCCGGCGACACCGCTGAAAGCCATCGAGACGGTCACGCTGCTCCGGCCGCACTGGAGCGTGCTGGAGACGACGCAGAACCGCTCGCGCGAAAAGCGCTGGCTGCGCGACCACAAGTTTCCGCACGCCAAATTCGCGGAGGGCACCGACGTGGCGGCCGGCATCCGCGAGGTCGGCGTGCCGTGCGTGGTGAAGACCGCGGACTTCGGCTACGACGGCAAGGGCCAGCTCAAGGTGATGACCGACGCCGACATCCCGGCGGCGGTGAAGAAGTTCGCCGGCCAGCCGGTCGTCATCGAGCAGTTCATCGACTTTGCCTGCGAGGTGTCGGCCGTCGTCGCGCGCTCGCCCGGCGCGGCGGTGCGGGTGTTCCCGATCGCCGAGAACATCCACACGAACCACATCCTGGACTTTTCGATCGTGCCGGCGCGCGTGGCCCCGGCGGTGACCGCCGCAGCCGAGAAGCTGGCGCGGCTCATCGCCGAGAAGATCAACCTTGTTGGCGTGATGGGCGTGGAGCTGTTCGTGACGAGGACCGGTGAGGTGCTGGTCAACGAGCTGGCGCCGCGCACCCACAACAGCGGGCACTGGACGCTCGACGCGTGCATGACCTCGCAGTTCGAGCAGCAGGTGCGCGCCATCTGCGGGCTGCCGCTCGGCGCGGTCACCCTGCTGTCGCCCGTCGTGATGGTGAACATCCTCGGGGACGCGTGGCAGAACGGCGAACCGAAATGGGACACGCTGCTCGCGCAGCCCAACGTGCGGTTGCACCTCTACGGCAAGGCCGAGGCGCGCCCCGGGCGGAAGATGGGCCATTTCACCGTGACGGCCCGCGACGCCGACATGGCCCTCGAGCTCGCCGAGAAATATAAGGCGCGGCTGGCCGGTTAGCCGCCCAGCGCGTAGAAGGCGTGGTCGCCCGGGAAGCTCGGGACGGGATGCGAGCCCAGGGGCCGCGCGGTGGCGGTGAGGGACAGGGCCTTGGCGGCAGGCTCGCTCAACACACAGGTGGCGCCGAGCGGTTTGGTGGATTTCTCCATCCGGAAAAGGAAGATGACATCGGTGCCGGCAAGCGACTCGCCTTGCAGGCCGCCGCTGATCCGGATGCGGCCATGGTGCAGGATGATCCGGAAAGGCCGATGGCTGGTGGATTGCAGCGCGACGAGTTCCTGCACCGCGACGCCGACTTTGTCGGCCGAGTGCCGGTCCTGCCGCCAGTAGGCAAAGAGGGCGTCGCCGAGGTAGGCGTTGATCGTGCCGCCGGAGCGGACGAGGCCGGGGCGGACGAGCTCAAGCCAGCGCTTGAAGTCGCCCGAGGCCTGCTCGGCGCCGACGGCGTGGGTGTGCGCCGTGTGGCCGATCAGGTCGAGCATGAGCAGCCAGCAATCGCCGGAATGGATCTGCACCGAGGTCGCGCCGGCCTCATTGGTCGCCTCCGCCGTCTGCTGGCAGCGGAAGGTGAGGGTGGTGTCGCCCAGCTCGATCTTGTCGCCGTCGCGCAACGCGGCGCCCTGTTCGAGGCGGAGACCGTTGTGGTAGGTGCCGTTGGTGCTGCGGAGATCGGTCAGCACCCAGCCGCCGCCGGGTGTGGGCTGGATCATGGCATGGCTGCGCGACAGGCCGGGCTGGTCCAGCGCGAGCGTGTTCGAGGCGATGCGGCCGATGGTGCAGGCGTTCTTGTCGAGCCAGTGCATCCGGCCGTCGGCGAACTCCAGCCAGGCTTGGGGAAGGGAGGCGTCCATGCGGCCGCGCGGTTACTTCAACCGCAGCCGCCAGAGATTGTAGGCGCCGCCCCGGTTGGAGAGAAAATAAACGACGGCCGGGTCGGTGGGCGACCAGGCGGGCAGGATGTCGTCGGAGCCGTTGGCCGTGAGCTGCTGCACCTGCGAGCCGTCGGCGTTCATCACGTAGACGTTGTTGTTGGCCCGGCCCTGGTCGTCCTTGTCGCGGTCGGAGACGAAGAGGATGCGGACGGGGCTGCTGAAGCTGGCGACGGGGTTGAAGCAGTTCGCGGAGAGGAAGGAGTCGTCGGAGATGAGGTTGGTCTCGAGGCGGCCGTCGGGCTCGACGGAGTAGATCTGGCGCTTGCCGGAGGACTCGTCGACGCGGGTGAAGTAGACCTTGGAGTGTTCGCGGTGGCTGACCTCCTCGGCGTTGATCTGGAACTGGGTGGGCAGGGCGCCGTCGAGCTTGACGTTGCTGAGCTGGGGCTTGGCGAGCGGGTAGTTGGGCTCGAGGGAGAGGTAGACGACCTCGCGGTTGCTGTCGGTGTAAGTCGGGCCGTAGTTGAAGCGCTGGTCGTTGGTGATGCGGGAGACACCGCCGGCCACGCGATTATCGGCGAAGTTGATGCGGAAGACGTCGGGCTTGCTGAGGTCGCCGCGGTTGGACTGGAACACGAGGATGCCGCTGCCGTCGGGGGCGATGATGGGAAAGCAGTCGAAGTAGCGCTTGTTGTTGTCGATGAGCCGGGCGGTGCCGCCGCCATCATCCTCGATGCGCTTGAGGAAGAGGGCCGAGTAGAATTTACCGCCGTCGTCCTGCGAGGTGACGGAGAGGATGGCCGACTCGCCGTCGGGCGTGATGGCGTAGGAGTTGAGGCCCTGCAGCGGAGCCTTGGGGTTCTGATCGCGGCGCAAGAAGCGCGTGAGGCGCGAGAGGCCGGCGATCTCGGTGGCGCGCTCGCCGGTGTCGAGCGTGGCGAGGCGGACGGCCTGGTTGACGACCATGCGCGCGCCGGTGGCGGTCATCTCGACCGTGGGCACATAGAGGCCGACGGGCAGCTCGGTGACGGGCTTGAGGGTGAGGGCGAAGATATCCTTGTAGTCATGCGTGAGCGTGATCGAGGCGGGCTGGTAGATGGTCGGAATCTCGGCGGTCAGAGTGAAGGTTGGCCAAGGCTTGGTCTTGTCGGCGCGGCTGAAAACCACGGCGACCTTCTGCGGTGCGGCCCCGAGTTCCTTGCCGTCGAGCGAGAGGCCGGCCGCAATGGCGGCACCGTCCGGGGCCTTGGCCTCGACGCTGAAGACGCGCTCCTTGCGCAGCTGGCCGAGCAGCAGCGTGGCGGAGGGATTGTCGTAGCTGAGGCTGAAGGATTCGCTTTGGTAGTCGGGCTTGGTGACGGTGATCGCGAGCGGCTTCCACGGGGAGGTCTTGTTGTCGCGCGTAAAGGTGGCGGTCTTGACCAGGGGCGTCTGGCCCGCCGGCTTGCCGTCGATGGCGACGCTGGCACCGTCGGGGCCGGACTTGATGAAAATTTCCTTCTCGGCGGTGAGCGGCGAGAGCGTGACGGAAATCTCGCGGACCTTCTCCTTGGTGTTCCACGAGGCGGTCTCGGTCTGGAAGCCGGGCTTCTCGATAGTGAAGGTGTAATTGTTGTCGCGGCGCTTGAGCTCGATGGTGGCGGGGGCGGGGAGCCGCTGGCCGGTCTCCGTGGCGACGACGGTGGCCCCGGCGGGGGTGACGTTGATCTTGAGCGTCACGGCCCGGCCGGCGACGGCGGCGACGAGAGCCAGCCCAAGTAGCGAGACAAGGCGGCTAAGCGGACGCGTCATGGTGCTGCAAGCTAAGCGCCAGAGGGGAACCCCGGTCAACCCGGCATTTCGGTTTCGTTCTGGCGTCGGGCCGGGCGGCCGATTGACTGGGCGACGCACCACATGGACGGCCAGCCCGAAAAGACCGTATTCGTCCCGCGCAGCACCAGCGGCGCACCCAAGGACCTCTTCCAGCCCGGCGACGTGGTCGGGCAATACAAGGTGGAGCGCGTGCTGGGCAAGGGCGGCATGGGCGTCGTTTACCTGGCGAAGCACACCGCCCTGAAGAAGGAATTTGCGCTGAAGGTCCTGCCGGCGCTGCTGGCCCAGGACCAGTCCTTCGTGGCCCGGTTCAAAAAGGAGGGCGTGATGGTGGGCCGGCTCAAGCACAACCACATCGTCAACGTCACCGACTTCGGCGAGAGCGAGGGCAAGCTCTACCTGGTGCTGGAGTATGTGGACGGTGGTTCGCTGGAGGAGTGGTTCGAGAAAAACCGCAAACCCGGCGGCGGCGCCCCGGTCGCGGAGGTGCAGCGGATGACCATCCAGATCCTGCAGGGACTCGTCCACGCTCACGAGGCCGGCCTGGTGCACCGTGACCTGAAGCCCGCCAATGTGCTGCTCGAGAAAACCGGCGAGGCCAAGATCTCGGATTTCGGTCTGGCCCGCGTCGGCGACGAGGCGGAATACCGGAAGGGCGGCGGCACGGCCTCGCCGTTCACCGGCGACAGCGTCACGACAACCGGGGCCATGGTCGGGACGATCGATTTCATGTCGCCCGAGGCGCGCAGCATGCAGCCTTCGGACGCGCGCTCCGACATCTGGGCGGTCGGGGTCATGACCTATTACCTGCTGACCGGAAAAAAACCGCACGGCTTCGCGGAACCCCCATCGAAGCTGGTCCCCGGGCTCGACCCGAAGTGGGACAAATTCATCAAGGTATGCCTGGCGCTGGATCCGGCGCAGCGTTACCAGACCGCGGCCGCGGCCTTGGCGGCGCTGCGCCA
>JANYAM010000276.1 GCA_025361365.1 Opitutus sp.
GGCGCGACCCACGACTTCGCCGAGTTGCTCGCGTCCGACCCGGCATATTTTCTCGGCGCCAAACACGCCGCAAAATTCGGCGCGCACCCCCAGCTGCTCGTCAAGCTGCTCGACCCGTCCATCCGCCTGCACTTCCAGGCCCACCCCACGGCCGACTTCGCCCGCCGTTTCCTCGGCGCGCCGAGCGGCAAGACCGAGGCTTACCACATCCTCGCGACGCGACCCGAGGTCGCGGTGCCCTATATCTACCTCGGTTTCCAGCGGCCGCCGTCGCGCGACGCCCTCCGCCGCATGATCGAGACCCAGGACATCGCCGCGCTCGAAGCCTGCTTCGACCGGATCCCGGTCGAGCCAGGCGACACCTATCTCGTGCCCGGCGGCGTGCCGCACGCGCTCGGCGAGGGCCTGCTGCTCGTCGAGGTGCAGGAGCCGAGCGATCTCGTCGTGCGCTTCGAGTTTGAGCGCGGTGGTTATGTGCTGCCCGAGTCGGCGCGTTTCATGAACCGCGGCTTGGATTTCTGTCTCGATGTGTTCGACCCCAGCGCGTGGCCGGCCAGCCGCCTCGCCATCGAGGCCGCCTGCCCGCCGCGCCGCCGCCGCGCGCTCGGGCCGGATTCCTACCAGGACAATCTCATCGGACCGGAGCGCACGCCGTGCTTTTCCGTCCGCTCGTCCCACCTGCGCGGGCCGGTGACCAAAACCGAGGACTCGGCCTACATTGCCATCGTCACCGCCGGCGCCTGCACGGTGACCGTCGGTGGCGAGACGCACCGGCTGCAACGCTACGACAAATTTTTTAGCCCGGCCGGCCTCGGTCCTGCTGAATTTCACCCGGCGCCGACCACTACGCTGCTCGAGTGCTATCCCCCCGCCGCCTGATATGCCGCGTCCCGCCACCATTCTCGCCGCCCTCTCCGCCCAGGAAATCACCGAGTTCCTGCCGGAACCGTTTTGGGGCCAACTGCGCGCCCTGCCCGGGCGTTTCGAGCATATCGATCCGTCCAATCTGTCGGCGGTGGAGTTTCACCACGCGCTCGCCGCCGCCAATCCCGAGGTGCTGGTCACCTGCTGGAAGACCCCGCCGCTGCCGGACCAGCTGCCATCCAACCTACGTTACGTTTGCCACCTCGCGGGTTCGGTGAAGAAACTCGTTACCCGCGAACACGTCGCCGGGGGCCTGCTGGTTTCCAACTGGGGCGGCTCCATCAGCCGCATCGTCGCCGAGTGGGCCTTGTTCCACATCCTCTCCTGCCTGCGGCGCGCCACGCACTGGACGCTCGTCATGCACCGCGAGGGCGGCTGGAAGAACGGCAGCACCGAAACCGCCTCGCTCTACGGCCGGCGCGTCGGCCTGCACGGCTTCGGCCTCGTCTCGCGCGAGCTCCTCAAGCTCCTCGCCCCCTTCGGTTGCACCGTTTCGGCCTTCGCCCCCGACGTGGACGCCGCCACCGAGGCGCGCTACGGCATCCGGCGCGCCACCTCGCTGGAGGACCTCTTCGCCAACAACGACATCATCGTCGAACTCGCCCCGCTCATCCCCGCGACCACCGGCAGCGTCACGGAGAAACATTTGCGCCTCATCCCGCCGGGCGGCGTCTTCGTCAACGTCGGTCGCGGCGCCGTCGTCGATGAACCCGGCCTCGTGCGCGTCGCGCAGGAGGGCCGCGTCAGCATGGGCCTCGATGTCTTCACGGCCGAGCCGCTGCCAATCGACTCCGGCCTGCGCGGCCTGGCCAATGTCACGCTGACCCCGCACCTCGCCGGGCCCACGACCGACCGGCGGCGCGACGCGGGCGAATTTGCGCTCCACAATGTCCGCGCCTACGCCGAGGATCGGCCCCTGCAGGCCCTCATTACCACCCGGGTTTACGACACCTCGACCTGACCGGTGGCGTCGCCCCGGCCGGTCCCTCGCCTGATTCCGTGAACCTACCCGCTTCCTATCTGCATTGGCAGGATTCCGCGCGCCGGCTGCTCGAGCCGCTGGCCGCCCTCATGCAACCGGGCCGGGCCGACTTGGATATTCACGGCCCGCCCAGCGATCACGATAAGCCGGCCGACCGGCTCGAATCGTTTGCGCGTCCGCTTACGCTGGCCGCCTTCTGGCTCCAGTCGACCGCGCGCCCGGAGGACGCCGCTTTCCGCACCAAGCTCGCGACTTGGTTCCGCGCCGGACTCATCGCCGGCACAAACCCCGCCGGCCCGCACTACTGGGGTCCCGATGCTTCTTACCACCAGCACCACGTCGAGATGGGCCTGACCGCCATTGCGCTGCAGATCGCGGCGCGCGATGTGTGGAATCCGCTGTCGGCAGAGGAAAAGGCTCAGGTCGCGCGCTGGTTCGCCACGTGTCGCGGCGGCGGCATCGTCAACAACAACCACCTCTTCATGTCGGTGCACATCCTCGAGTTCCTGGGGAAGCATGGTTTCGCGCACCGCACCGACCGCGCCGTCATTACCGCACATCTCAACCAGCTCGAGACCATGCATCGCGGCGGCGGTTGGTTCGAGGACGGCATCAACCAGACCTACGACCACTACAACGCCTACGCCTTCCACTTCTACGGTCTCATGTGGACGCACCTGCACGGCGCGCAGGACCAGGCTCGCGCCACGCGCTGGCGCGACTGGGCAAAGCTCTTCGTTCGTGACTACCAGTATTTCTTTGCCGCGAGTGGCGAGCATCCGGCGTTCGGCCGCTCCATCACCTATCGCTTCAACTGCCTGAACGTCTTCGGCCTGGCTCTCGCGGAGAACTGCACCGACGTCGCGCCCGGCCTGCTGCGCCGGCTCTGCACGCGCAACCTCGACTTCTTTCTCTCGCGCCCGATCTACACCGCCCAGGGCGCGCTCGCGCCGGGCTTCACCGACCGCTTCGACAAGATCATCGAGCCGTATTCCGCGCCCGCTTCGCCCTATTGGGCGGCGAAGGGCTTCACACCGCTCCTGCTGCCGCCGGATCACGCGTTCTGGAACGACGCCGAGCAACCGCTGCCGGCCGAGCGCGGCTTTGTGCACGTGATGAAGGCGCCCGGCCTCGTGACGCGCAGCGTCCCGGGTGGCGACATCGAGATCCTCAACGCCGGCTCGATGGTCGGGAACACGCAGCTCCGCTACGGTGCGTGGAAATGGAGCAAGCTCTCCTACCGCACCGGGGTTCATTTCTGCTATGCCTTTCCCGAGATCTCGAACGTCTCCCTCGACAGCGCGCTCACCGCGCAGGTCGACGACGGGCGGATCTTCGGTCGCCATTCGACGGTGCCGGTCGAACTCGCCGACGATCACCTTGGCTACAGCTGGAACCTCGGCTTCAAGACCGGCCAGGTGAACACCGGCGTCGAGACCTTCGTCTTCTGGCGCGCCGGCTGGCTGTTGCATGTCCATCACTACGATGCCCGCCAGCCCGTCGTGCTCCGCGTCGGTGGCTTCGCGCTGCCGCTCACCAATCCCAAGGTGGAACGCGCTGACCTCAGCGCGTTTTGCCCCGACCGCCGCGGCACCGCACTGCAACCACTGCTCGGTCTCACCGCCTCCGAGTGGGACGCGCGCCTCGACGACACCACCGAGCGTCGCCACGTCGCTGCGCCCTATCACGTCACGCCCATTGCCAAGACCACCCGTCTCGCCGGGGCCGGTGTCCTCGCCGCGCTCTCCTGGGCCGGCACCGACCGCGCCGAATCCGCCCCATGGCGCGTCGTCTCCGGCGCCGCGGGCGCCTGGCAACTATCCCACCCGAAACTCGGCGACTGGGAGCTGCGTCATTGGTCGCTGCCCGTCCTCACCTGACCCCAACCGTTAGTAGTCTATTAAACTACCAACTCCCCATCCCATGCCCCGTCTTTTTTTGCGCTTCTTGTGCTTTTTTGCGACCACTCTGCCTTGGCTTGCCACCGCCCGCGACAAGGCCCCCGATGGGCTCTACGATGGCTACACCGGTTTCGCGCTGCCCGCCGCTCCCGTGCTGCCGGCGCAGGAGACGCATCCCTCGCTCTGGTTCAAGGCCGGCGACGAAGCCGCGCTGCTCGCCGGTTTCACCGCCGACGATTTCGCCCGCAGCCACTGGGCCGCCGTGCAGAAGCTCGCCGACCTCGCCAAGCCATTGCCTGCTGCTCCCACCGCCAAGGACAAGACCGACGTCATCCATAGATATTACGGCGCGATGTCCATCGCCGCCCGCGCGCATGCGATGCTCGCTCTTTTCGCGGACAACCCGACGGCCCGTGCCGCCCACCAGCGCCGCGCCACCGAGCTGCTGCTCCGCGCCTACGACGGCCCGATCTTCGAACTGGATTCCAAGGTCCAGGGCAGCGCGGTGGACGAGATCTATCGCGGCTCCTGGCTGCAGAACTACGCCCACGCCTATGACTGCGTCCAGCCGCTGCTCACGGCCGATGATGACCGCGTCATCCGTGAACGCCTCGCGCTCGAGGCGCAGTGCGTCTACGACAACCTCTACCCGTGGACGCCCGACAGCCCGCACAACCACCTGTCGAAACCCGCCTGGGGCCTCGGCTCGATCGCGCTGGCGCTGTCGGCCGACCCGCGCGCCAAGGCCTGGCTCGCCCGCGCTCTCGAGGCGACGAACAAGAACACCCGTTATTTCTTCAGCGGCGACGGCATTTACCGCGAAGGCAGCCACTACCTGATGTTCTCGCTGACCAACTTCGTCCCGTTCCTCTACCACTACCGCAACGTCTCGGGCGTGGACGGCTTCGCCGCGTTCCAGCCCGTGTTCGAGAACATGGTCCAGGTCCGCAACAGCCACGGCTGGCTGCCCAACATCGAGGATTCCTACATCCGGCCGACGCCGACGCACCTGGTCGCGGCGGCGTATCGCAGCACGAAGACCAAGCTGCACTCCAACGCCCCGCTCGCGGAAATTCTCACCTGGAGCTACGCCACGTGCGACCTGGCGCCGTTCGAGAAGGAACGTGGCGACAGCGGCTTCAACTACACGGGCGCCAGCTGGGACTACCCGCTTGAGCTGGATGAACTCCTGACGCACGACGCCACGCTCCGCGCCACCGCGCCTAATGCCGCGCCGAACGTCGTCCTCGCCGGCGGACAGACCGTCTTCCGCAACAGCTGGACCGCTGTCGACGCCGGCCAGCGCTACCTGCTCTTCCACGGCGTCGCCGTCGCCGACAACCACAACCACGACGACCAGCTCAGCTTCATTCTCGAAGCCGAGGGCCAGATGATGTGCTCCGACGGCGGCTACTCCCGCGGCACCTACACCGGCGCCGAGCGCACCGCGTGGTATAACAAGGCGCCGGCCCACAACACGCTCACCTTCGATGGTCAGCCGGCCGACAAGGATCCGACCAACGCCACGCCGCCCGTCTCGTTCCGCGTCGACCAGCCCGGCCTCGTCGGCGAGGAGAAGTCCGCCTTCTTCGGCAAGAAGGCCGCGTGGCACCGCGCGCTCTTCTGGATCGCCGGCGATTACTATGCCGTGATCGATCGCGTCGACGCAAAGCAAGCTGGCGAGGTGAAGGTCTACCTGCATGGCGGCCGGGGTTCGCTCGCGATTTCCAGTGCCAGCGACGAGCGCGTTTGGAACTACCCGGCCGACCGTTACGGCCCCGCCGCCAAACTGCGCTCCTGGATCGCGGCGCCTGGCGCCACCACCGAGGTCAAGGAGGGCGAGCTAACCTACATCAAGGGCGACTACGCCGAGTTCCCCTACCTGGAAACCTCGACGGCCAGCTTCTCCGCCCCGTGGATCACTCTGCTGAAGCCCGCAGCCGCGAATGACTCCGCCGCCTTCTCGGTCGCAGACCGCAGCAATGCCACGCTCTCCGCCCTCCTCGTGACTACTGCCGACCACCGGACGCTCGTTGCGTCACGTGCCAAGTCTGCGCCTGTCCTCGCTCTCGATGGCGTCGAGACCGACGCCTCGCTCGTCATCGTCCGCCGTGATCTCTCCGGCAAAGTCCTCAACCACCACACTCGCGACGCGACCTATCTTCGCGTCGACGGCCAAACCCTTTCACCATGACCATCCCACGCACCCTCCTGCTCGCCAGCCTGCTCGCTTCGGCCGCCGCCGCCGAACCCTACTATCTCAACCCGGCGCAAATCGCCGCGCTGGCGACCGAAGCCCCAAAGGCGCTGAAGGCGCCCCTCACCACGGTAGTCGAAAAAACCCAACTCCCCGCCAGCGGCGACGTCCACGACTACATCAGCTACGCCCGCTACTACTGGCCCGACCCGACGAAGCCGGACGGCCTGCCTTTCGTCAGTCACGATGGAAAGCATAACCACGAGCAGGTCGCGCGCGGCGACCGCAACCGCATCGACAAGTTCGCCGATGCCGTCGGCGCCCTCGCTGCCGCGTGGCGCTTGAACCATGACGAAGCCGCGGCCCGCCGCGCCGGTGAATGGCTGCGCGCCTGGTTCGTCACCCCGGCCACGCGCATGAACCCCAACCTGGAATACGCGCAGGTCCGTCTGGGCCATGACCACAACCACGGCAGCCCCGCCGGCATGCTCGACACCCGCGCCTTCGCCCAGGTGATCGACAGCCTGCGCCTGCTCGAGGATTCGCCCGCCCTGACGCCGGCCGAGCACACCGCCATCCGCGAGTGGTTCACCGCTTATCTCCAATGGTTCCGCACCGCCAAGACCGCCTTGGAGGAATATGCGGCCAAGAACAACCACGGCTCGTGGTATCTCGCCCAAGTCATCCCGATGGCCCGCTATGTCGGCCGCGATGACCTTGCGCGCCAGCTCTGCGAGGAAGACAAGGCCCGCATCGCCGCCCAGGTCCAGCCCGATGGCAGCCAACCCGAGGAAATCCGCCGCGTGGACGGAATGGGTTACAGCCGCTTCAACCTCGAAGCGCAGGCCGTCGTCGCCCGCCATGCCGCCGCCCTCGGCATCGACCTCTGGAATTACACCGCGCCCAACGGCGCCAGCCTGCGCAAAGCGCTCGATTTCCTGAAGCCCTACAACCAGGCGCCGGAGAAATGGCCGACCTCACAGAATGAGAAACTGCCGAAGGGCTTCCTGAACGAGTTGCTCGCCGAAGCAGAGCGCACCAAGCCCGCGGCTTAAGCCATGCGCCCACTGCTGCGTGCTTCCTGCTCCTCGCGGCGTCTGCCGCCGCGCAGGAGTCCGATTCGCCCACGACGGGCAAGGTCGCGACTCCGCTCACGCTGCCCGGCGCCGAGACGTTCATCTACCATGACGTAGCCCCCGAACCGATGCGGCTGCACATCTTCAAGCCCGCGGGCTGGAAAGCAACCGAGCGGCGACCGGCGTTCATCCACTTCTTCGGCGGCGGTTTCGTGCGCGGCGTGCCGACCCAATCCGCCGGTTGGGCGAAACAGGCGGCCAAACTCGGTCTGGTCGGCATCGCGGCCGACTACCGGGTGCTGACGCGCCACGGTACGGACGGCACCGCCTGTATCGCCCGATGCCCGTGCCGCCTTGCACTGGCTGCAGGTTCATGCGGCGGAACTCGGGATTGATCCCCGGCGCATCGTCGTCAGCGGCTCCTCCGCCGGCGGGCATCTCGCGATCTGGACCGCCATCACCGCCTCACCGCCCGGGAGCGACCCCGCCGAGACGCCGCTCTACAAGCCCGCCGCGCTTGTCCTGATGTGGCCGGCCGCGGACTTCACGCTGTTCTCCGCCAAGCAGGACCGCTTTGGCGGCCACGCGATGGAGTGTTCGGCGACGCAGCACCTCGACGAGCAGATGCCGCCCTCTCTCCTGCTCCACGGTGACAAGGATCCGACCGTGCCTTACGAGTCTTCGATTATCCTCCATCGCACGCTGACCGCCAGCGGCAACAGTTGCGAATTCATCACGATGCCCGGTTGCGGCCATGGCACCACGCGGCCTGAGTGGAAGGCCAGGCTGCCCGGCTTGGTCGAGAAATTCCTGCGCGAGCAGAAACTCCTGCCGGTGACCCCGGCGCCCTGATCCCGCTAGGGTCGCCGCTTGCCGCCGGACCGCCTTCGGCCCGGGGGGCGAGCACCGGCCCTACATCATAAAAAAAGCCGCCCGATCGGGCGGCCTTCGCGAGTGAGGGTTTTGCGCGCGCTCAGAACTTCGCCGTGACGGACAACACGGCCCGGCGCGGCTGGCCGCGCGCCTGGTTGGCGGGATAATATTCCTTGTCGGTCAGGTTCTTCAGGTTGAGGACCACGCTCCAAGCGACGCGGTGCGCCTTGAAGTCGTAGCCGAGCGCGGCGTCGAGCAGCGGGTAGGGCGCGAAGAACAGGTTCGGGTTGGCCGTGCGCTGGGCCTTGGCGCTGGTGTAGGTGCCGCCACCGGCGACCCAGAAATCCTTGAGCGCGCCGGAGCTGAAGTTGTAGCGCGTCCAGAGCGAGCCGAGGCGCTCCGCCGAGCCCTCGGGCACGGCGCCCTTGATGAGCGCGGCGGCCTCGGCGTAACCGGCGAGATAGGCGTTATAGTCACCCGAGACCAGCGGGTCGGTCGACGCGCGCAGCGGCGGGGCGGCAAAGCTCGTGGTCTTGATGTCCATCAACGCCGTGGTGGCATAGACCTGCCAGTGGTTGGTGGGCGACCAGGTGACCTCCAGCTCGATGCCCCGGCTCTGGTCAACCGTGTCCTGGCTGGTGAAGGTGATCTCCTGCGACGAGGCCGTGCCGGTGGTGCTCAGGCCCGGGACGTTTTGCCGGACGCTGAGCACGCGGTTGGCGCGCTCGAGGTGGAAGACCGCAATGGTTGACGACACGCGGCCGCCGAGGAAATCCGTCTTGAAGCCGGCCTCGTAGCCTTTGCCGAGCGTCGGCACCGCGGGCGCGGTGACCGAATTCGGGTTCGCGACCGCGTCGAGGTTGGCGTTCGGGTTGTAGTTCGGGTTCGGGCGCGTAAGCGTGCGGGCTTCGACGAGGAACGACTCGCTGTAACTGGCGTAGAGCAGCGAGTCCTTCGTCACGTGGTAGCCGACGCCGTATTGCGGCGTGGTCTTGTGCGCATCGTAGGTGTTACTCAGCGTGCCGCCGGCATTTTGGTTGTAGGTATCCGAGTGGGTCTTGTTGTAGCGGGCGCCGGCGATGGCGATGAGCCGGTCGTTCAGCAGGGTCGCGGTCAGCAGGCCATAGTAGGCGGTGTCCTTCGCCTTGGTGATGTTGTAGCCGGTGTCGAGCGGCAGGGTGTTCTCGTCAAACGTGCCGGTGCGGTCCCAGGTGCTGCGGTCAAAGTAGTTCCATGCGGGGAAGAAATTCGCCGCCGCCGCGGTCTTGGTGAAACCGCCGCCCTCGGTCTTGAGCTGGAATGCGCCCACCAGCGGGTTGAGCTTCACGCCGTTGAATTCGTATTTGCCCGCGGCCTCGGCCTGCAGGGCGTTGGACTTGGCGAAGGAGACCTGCAGGCGCTTGCGGCGCGAGAGCGTCACGGTGGAAGTCTTCGCCGGGTCGGCCAGCGTGCCGGCCGGGTCGGCGAGGTAGGCCGTGAGATAGTCGAAGAGCGAGAGCGCCGTCGAGCGGTAGGCCGCCGTCGGCAGCACATCCCATTGCGCGAGGCCGGTGTTCTTGTGGGCGACCTTGTAATGGTTGTAGTTGTAGTTCGCGCGGGCGGTCCAGTGCGCCCCCAGCTGCACGTTGAACTCGGCATTGAAGGAATCGAAGTCGGACTTCCGGTAGTCGCCGTCGTTCTGGTAGTTGAACTCGCGGTAGATCGGCGGCGCGGCGCGGAAGCCGAGGTTGAGGGCGCCGACGTCAAAGAGCGCCTGCTCGCGGCTGCGCGCGGCGAGGTTCGGGAAGTTGGCGGCGGAGGGTGCGCCGGTCAGGCTGGTGATCTGGGTGTTGGGCATCATGCCGAGCACGGGCTCCTCGTTGCGGTGCGCCCACTCGTAATCGAGGACGAGCGAGGCGGTGGGCGTGAGCTTGACGGCCACGGATGGCGCGAGGAGCCAGGACTTGCTGCCGCCGGTCTCGGCCCATTCGAGGCCGTTCTCGTAGGCGGCGACAAACCGGGTGCCGATGCGCGACCCCAACGGCTGGTTGTCGTCCACCACCACCCGGGAATACGAATCGGTGCCGGCCTCGGCCCGGATGCTGGTGAACGCCTTCCCCTCGGGGCGCTTCGTGATGTAGTTGATCGTGCCGCCAGGCGTGATCTGTCCGTAGAGCAGCGAGGCCGGGCCTTTCACCACCTCGACGCGGGACACATTGGCGGTGTCGACATAGCGGTTGCCGGCGAAGCCATTGCGTTGCGGCTGGGTGTCGCCGTCGAAGCCGCGGATGGAGAAGCGGGTGTTGCCCGCCACAAACTCCTTCGCGCCGCTGGTCACACCCGGGGCGAACACGGCTATGTCGGGCAGCTCGCGGGCGCCGATGTCACTGATAAACTGGTCGGTGAACGCGCTGAGCGTGAACGGCAGGTCCTTGATTGGCGTGTTGATCCGGGTGGCCGACACCGAATTGCCGGCCCGGTAGCCCTGGTCCAGGCTGGTGGAGACACTGAACGTGGGCAGCGCCACGGTCTCGGCAGCGGCCGGCGATTGGGTCTGGGCGGCGGCCCGGAGAGCGAGCAGGGCGAGGCCGCAAAGGGCGGCAGCCCGGGCCCGCGTGAAAACGGCGGAGGAACGAGGGGTCATACGCTGGGGGGTTAGGGGTTCAAGGTCGTTAATAATTATCAAGAGTCGAACAATACAAGCACTTTTCGCTCTGCGATTATTAGTCATTTCTATCATATCTGCTTAATAATTCGGCGAACGGACGGCCTTTCCTCCTCCCGGGAGCCGTCAGAGACTGCTTTCGTTGACTGCAAATTAGAGGCCATTTATTGCTTGCAAAGAAACATGCCTCGACAAGCCTCGGCGGCGCTTTGGCTACCCCGCCCGACAAGTTCGACTTCAGCGTGCTGCGCCGCCTGCGCGAACAGCACGAGCTGACGCTGGCCGATTTGTCCAAGGCCTCCGGCGTCTCTGTGCCGGTCATCTCCAAGCTCGAGCGCAACCAGCAGTCAGCCGAGCTCGATACCCTTTACCGCTTGGGCCGCGCTTTCGGCATGAGCGCCACCGACCTGCTCGCGCTGTCCGAGTCGCCCCTCGCCCACCGCGGCCAGGAAGACACGCATCGCTCCGGCGAATTCAAGTTCCGCCAGATCCGTTTTGCCAATGTCGTGGCCTTGCTCGGCACCGCGCCAGCCAGCTCCAAGGTCTCGCGCCCGGAGATCCACCACGACGACACCGAGGTCTGCTGGGTGCTCGAGGGCAAGCTGCGCCTCACCTTGCCCCACGAGGAGTGCGTGCTTGAGACCGGCCAGTGCATGCAGTTCGACGCCATCCAGCAGCACACCTACGAGTCGCTCGCCGATTCGCGTTTCCTCATCCTCCATCTCCGAAAGGACAAGCGTTACTAAGTCGATTTCCGTCTCTCAACTCTCAGCCCTCAACTCT
>JANYAM010000292.1 GCA_025361365.1 Opitutus sp.
AACCTTGAGTTGGTGCCCGGGGTGGGGGTCGAACCCACAAGACATCGCTGTCGGTAGATTTTGAGTCTACTGCGTCTGCCAATTCCGCCACCCGGGCGCTAACTGAGGCGCGAAACAAAGCCGGCGCCCGCCCAAAGTAAACCCTGTTTTCTCGCCTGCCCCGGGCTTCAGAACCGGAGGACGAACTGCGCCGCGGTCAGGTGGGAATAGTTGCGCGGGCCGATGCCGCCCGACTGGAAGCTGTATTGCAGCTTGAGCTCGGTGTGGGACGTGAAGCGGTAGTTCGGCGCGACGTCGATCCGCCACGTGTCCCGGCCCCATTGCACCCGGCCGCCGTTGCCGTCCGGCAGGTCACCGTTGATCTGCTGGTTCCAGCGCACCGCGCCGGAAAACTGCGGCGTGAACTTGTATTTCGCCTCCAGGTAATAGGACACCGTCTTGGCGTCGCCCACGCCGGGGACCGTGTAGCTGGCCTCATAGGCCTCGGCCCAGAATTGAAAGTGGTGCCAGGCAAAGCCGAGGTCCTGGGCCCACACGGTTTCGCGATATTCCGCGCGGTCGTCGCCCGGTCCCAGGGTCGCCGCGGCGGAAAGATAGGTGCCCGTGCTGGCGGAAAATCCGAAATACCAGCTCTCGTCGGGCCGGTAACCCAGGCGGCCGCTGTAGGTCGGGTGCTGCCACTGGGTCTGCGCCATATCCCAGCCCGCCGGCCGCGAGGAGAGCGAGGCGTTCTTCGCCTCGAAGGCATAATCGGCTTGGCCGACGACGCCACTGACGGCGGCCCCGCTGGTGTAGCTGGGCCCCCACACGATGGGCACGCGGGACTTCGCGAGGTAGTAGTCATGACCGGGCACCCGCGAGCCCGGAAGCGTCCAGCGGAGCAGCGTGGCGGTCGAGTCACCCGCCACCTTGTCGAAGAGTCCGAGAAGATTTTCATAAGGCATCGGCGCGGTGATGAAAGGGTTGTTCCAGGAATGGTGTCGCGTCACCCAGTTGCCCACCACCGTTGCAAATTTTCCGACCTGAAGGTTGAAGACTCCGTCGGGCCGCGGCGTGCAGCGGATGGCGTATTCGTCCATCCGGATCCGGGTGGAGCCCGCGCCAGGATCGAAGCCGTGGTCCACCCGCGACTGGGCAAAGACGTAAACGGACGAGCCCACCTGCGCGTCCAGAAACAGCGTGAGGCGGGGATTCAGCAGCGAATCCGCATCGGTGCGGAAGAGATTGGAGGTCGGTTGCTGCAGCTGGTAGGTTTCAAGGTCCAGCAGGCCACTGACATGCGCCCGCACGGTGTCGCCGCGGCCGGTCCACGTCAGGGCCGCATCGAGCTGATCGATCGCCTCGTCGGCTTCGCGCGCCGTCATGACGACGGCAAGCAGACCGCAACAGATGGCCAGAACCGGTTTCATGTCGGACGGGCCGCGGGGGCGGCAGGGGTGGGGGCGAGGCGGAAGCGGGCTTCGAACTCGGTCCAGTCTGACTCGGACCGGGCCAGACGCAAATCCCCGCGGTGGAGCCGGGCGAGTTCCCGCGCGAGGTTGAGGCCCAGGCCGTGGCCCGGCAGGTTTTCGCCCATGGCCCCGCGGTGAAAGCGTTGGAAGATATTCGCCTGCGCCGCAGCGGGGATGGCCGCGCCGGTGTTGCCGATGACGAGCACAGCCTCGCCATCCGCGACCCGGATCATGATGCGGATGCGGCCGCCGGGGCGGTTGTATTTGCGCGCGTTTTCCAGCAGATTTTGCAAGATCAGGGTCGTGTAGCGTTTCTCGCCTTCGACAAATACCGCCTCCGGAAAGTCGGTCTCCAGGTCAAGATTGAGCGGATCGGGCAGTGCGCTCAGATCGTCGAGCCAGCCGGCGATGAGCCGGACGAGATCCACCGGCGCGAGGTTGAGCTGGAGCCGGCCGGCATCCATGCGCGAGAGCAGCAGCAGGTCCTCGATCACACTGGTCAGCCGGAAGGTCTGGTGGACGAGGCTCGACACTTCCTCCCGGGCCTCGCCGGTCAGTTTCTCCCCGGCGAGCAGTTCCTCGAGCCCGGCGCGCAGCACGGTCACGGGCGTCTTGAGCTGGTGGGAAGCGTCCGCGGAAAACCGGGCGGAGCGCTGCAGCTCCTCGTGCGTCAGTTCGAGCGCGGCCTCCGCCCGCCGGCGCTGCGCCTGGTTTACGACCGAGTCCGCGGCGAGCTGCTCGACCGGGACGGAGAGTCGGCGGGCCAGAAAATGACTGGCGATGAACGCGCCCAGCAACAGCAGGCCCCCCGCGCCGGAATACTGCCAGAGGAGCCGACGCTGCCGCGCGATCGAGTCGGTCAGCGGATAGATGCAGACCTCATAGGCAGGGTAGCAGGTGCTCTCCGGGTTGAGCCGGAGGTAGAACAGCTGGCTGGGAGCGCCGGCGAACGACACCGCCAAGCTGTGCCGGGGATCGGGGGGTCCGGCCAGTTCCTGGGTGAGCCGCCCGGCGATGGCCGCGCGGTCTTCCGCGGTGCTTTCCGGCAGGTAGAGGCGGTCGCGCGTCCAGATCCCGCTTGCCATGCCCCCGGCCGCGCGGGGCCGGTTCAACTGGATGGGCTTGAAGCCCAGCACTAGCGCCGCGATGGACTGGCCGTTTTCTGACGACACGATCGGGACCGCGATGACCTCGTCGAGGGTGTCGGGTGCGCCGGGTTCGTTGCGCGGGAGATAGCCCGTCTGGATTTTCTCCGGCAGCGCGGGCACGGTCGGTTGGGAAAGTTCCTTCTCCTCCTCCGCCGGCATCGCGCCGGCGTCGCGGACTTGTGGCGCGGGGATGACCGTGCCCTTGCTGTCGAGGAAGCGGTAGAACCGGGCGTGGAAGGCATACGCGGGCGGCTCCCAGGAATCAAGGTTCTCCCCGTCCATCACGTCGAGCAACTCGTCGCGGGCGCTCGGGTAAAGCAGGTCGAGGGCGTTGTCCTCGAGTGCGGCGTGGATGCGCGGCCGCCGGGCGAGGGCGCGGCTGCGCTCGGTGAGCGTGGCGAGGCGGATTTCCTGGAGGGAGTGGAAGGAGGCCAGCTCGCCTTGGAATTCCCGCTCGAGGTCGCGCTGGGCCCGCGCCGTTTCATTGCGCTGCGCAAAATACAGGGCCAGGCCCGTGGCGCCAGTGACGACCAGCATCATCGCCAGCAGGAGCTTGGTGCGAAAACTCGCCAGCCCCGGCGAGCCGGCCTGGGGCGGAGCAATCACGGGAAATCCACGTGCAGCACCGTGTCGGCGCGCACTTCCACCGGGTGTTCCAGCGTGGTCTGGCTGTCGAGCCAGGCTTTCACGACGTAGCGGCCCGCCGGCAGGCCGGTCAGCCGGTAGCGGCCGTCGGCGTCGGTCATCACGAAATGCGGTGTGGCCAGCACCAGGATGAGCCCGCGCATATGCTCGTGGATGTCGCAGCGCAGCACCACGAGCCCGGGTTTGTCGAAGAGGACCGAGGGGATCGGCCGCTCGTCGGGGCGGTAGCGGCCGAGATCAAAGCGCTTCGTGGGCGAATAGGAAAAGATGTTGTGGTAGGTGTCGTCGTAGTTCGGGAACTCCACCCGCGTGCCAGCCTGGACGGGCAGCAGCGACGGCACAAAGGCCATGTCTTTCTGGCCGAGCTGCTGCGGTGACAAGCCGGCGGGCGGCGTGAACTCGCCCTCGAGATACACGACCGCCAGCGGCGGGTTGGTCGAGAGGATGCCCGCCGTGCTCACGATCTCGTAGCGCTTGTTCATCACCGGCGCGGCGTGGGCCTTGGGCAGCGTGACCCGGCCCTCGATCACCGTCTCGGCGCGGGCCGCGGACGTGAGTCCGGCCAGGAGCAGCAGCAGGAGGGCGAGGCGGAGTTTCATGGCGCGAGGGAGGGAAGCTATGCTGCAACGAAGGGACGGCGGGCAGTTCAAGCTTGTTGGCTGGGCCGAACGGCCCATCTCAGGCGGGAGCGCGCACCGTGTAACCCACGAGGCGCTGGGTGTGGATGAGGGCCGCGGGGAAGCCGGCGTCCACCTTCTTGCGCAGGCGGGTAATGAAAATTTCCACGGTGCGCGTGTCGTATTCGTGGTCGCGCTGCCAGATCCGCTCGCACAATTCCGTGCGGGAAAAAACGCGGCCAGACTCCTGCATCAGGACGTGCAGCACGTCGAACTCGCGCGGGGAAAGGGCGATCGGCTTGCCCGCCCGCGTCACACGGCGGTGATACACGTCCATGTGCAGGTCGGCGACCACCAGCAGATCGGCCGCGTTCGGCGTCGTGCCGCGGCGGCCCAGCGCCTCGATGCGGGCGATGAGCTCGTCGAGGGAGAAGGGCTTGGCGAGATAATCATCCGCCCCGGCCTTCAATCCCTTCACCCGGTGCTCCACCTCGCCGCGGGCGGTCAGAATAAGGATGCGGGAGGGACTGTTGGCCTGGCGCAGGCGGGTCAGCACCGAGAGGCCGTCGAGGCGCGGCAGATTGAGGTCGAGCACGACCAGGTCGCACGGTTCCTCCAGGGCGGCCGCGAGGCCGGACTCGCCGTCATGCTTTGCCGTCGCCGCGTGGCCCGCGCGCACGAGCGCCCGGGTGATGTGCCGGGCGAGCTGGGTTTCATCTTCAATGACCAGGATGCGCATGGGAGAAGGTTGGGGCGGCCGGCCGCCGGGGGGCGGACGGGCCGAGGGACAACCATTACATCGCCGGGGGGCGGGGAAAGCGGGCGAAAGTAACAGGCCTGTTACTTTGCCGCGACCTCGCGGTATTCGCCGAGGGCGCGATAGCGTTCGTAGCGGGTGTCGAGCAGCTTGTCGGGGTCGAGCTGGGTCAGTTCACCGAGATGGTGCAGGAGGGCTTTTTTCAACGCGGCGGCGGCGGCGGCGGGGTCGTTATGGGCGCCGCCGAAGGGCTCGGCGATGACCTCGTCGACGACGGCGAGATCCTTGAGGTTGGCGGCGTTGAGCTTGAGGGCCTCGGCGGCCTTGGGCGCGTTGGCGCGGTCCTTCCACAAGATGGCGGCGCAGCCCTCGGGCGAGATGACGGAGTAGTAGGCGTTCTCGAAGATGAGCACGCGGTCGGTGACACCGATGCCGAGCGCGCCGCCGGAGCCGCCCTCGCCGACGATGACGGCGACGGAGGGCACCTTGAGCATGGCCATCTCGCGCAGGTTGACAGCGATGGCCTCGGAGACGTGGCGCGCTTCGGACTCGACGCCAGGGTAGGCGCCGGGGGTGTCGATGAAGGTGATGACCGGCAGGCCGAACTTCTCGGCGAGCTTCATCAGGCGGAGGGCCTTGCGGTAGCCCTCGGGCTGGGGCATGCCGAAATTGCGGAGGATGTTCTCCTTGGTGTCGCGGCCCTTTTGCTGGGCGATGATCATCACGGCGCGGCCCTCGAAGAAGGCGGTGCCGCCGACGAGCGCGCGGTCGTCGTTGAACTGCCGGTCGCCATGCAGTTCCTGGAAGTCCGTGCACAGGGCGGCGACGTAATCGAGGGCGTAGGGCCGCTTGGGGTGGCGGGCCACCTGCACGCGCTGCCACGGCGTCAAGTTGGTATAGATGTCGCGCTTCGTGACATCGATCTTGGCCTCGATCGTCGCCAGCTCGGCGGACATATCGATGTTGTTCTCGAGCGACTGCTGGTGGAGGGCTTCGAGCTGTTTTTCGAGTTCGCGGAGCGGCTTCTCGAATTCCAGCAGGTAGGCGGGTCTATCCATAAGGCGGAAGGGTAGGGAGCGCCGCGGGTCCCTGTCAACGGGCCTGTCCCTCGAAGCTGTAAACGGCTGGCAGCAGCAATTGTAGTAGGGGCTTTATGCCCCGATGCGAACGTGGTATCGCGTCCGGTCGGGGCATAAAGCCCCTCCTACAACGAGCCTTTCTGCGATTCCGGGTTCTTCAACTGGTCCTTCCAACTGAGGATTTTTGCCTGCGCGCCGTATTTCTCGGCGGTGGCCTTGTCGCCCTTTTCCATCCAGATGCGGGAGAGCGTCGTGTTGATGAACAGGTCGTCGGGCCGGAGGGCGAGGGCCCGGTCGGCGGCGGCGAGGGCGGCGTCGAAGCGGCGGAGGGAAAAGTTGATCTCGGCGAGCGCGTGCCAGGCCTCAAAGGCGTCGGGTGCGGCGGCGGCGGCGCGGGCGAGCTTGGCCAGCGCGGCGTCGTGGTCACCCATCGTGTAGTCAAACGTGGCTTCTTCGACGAGGGATTGGACTTCAGCGGGGCTCACGCCGCGAACGGTAGCAAGGTCGGAGCAAAAAGAAAGGACGGCCTTGCGGGCCGTCCTTGGAGAAAAATCGCGGAACGCTCAGGCCTTCTTCAGGCCGGCCTCGATGGAGATGTCGATGGTGACATCGTCGCCGAGCACCTTGCCCAGCATGGCGGGGCCGTTCACGCCGAAGTCGGACTTCTTGATGACCGTGGTGGCCTCCCAGCCGGAGAGCTGCGAGCCGGGGCGCATGCCGGGACCGAAACCCAGCGAGGTGACCTTGAGGACGACTTCCTTTGTGACGCCCTTGATGGTCAGGTCGCCGGTGACATCGAAGGTGCCCTCACCGGTCTTCTTCCACGCCTTGCTCTTGAAGGTCATGGCGGGGAACTTGGCGGCGTCGAAGAAATCGGGCGTCTGGAGGTGCTTGTCGCGATCCGGGTTGGCGGTGCTGATGGAAGCGATCTCGACGGCGGCCTCGACGCTGCTGTTCTCGAGGTTGGCGCGGTCGACGGTGATCGTCCCCGTGGTCTTGGTGAAGCTGCTCGAGAACTTCGAGAGCATGTGACGGACGCTGAAGCCGGCGGACGAGTGGACCGGGTCGATGGAATACGTTTCAACATCCGCCCGGACGGCGGCGGCGAGGCTAAGGACGGCAAGCAGGGCAAGGAGGCGTTTCATAAGCGGTACTTTTTGTGGGTGGGTTCGATGCAGAGTGGTAGCCAGAATGGCGGTTTCGGCAAAGGCGAAAATGTAACACAGCTGTTATTCTCAGAGAATCAGCATGGCATCGCCGTAGCTGAAGAATCGATATTCACGCGAAACCGCCTCGGCGTAGATTTCCTTCAGCCACGCGATGCCGTCGGTCGAGCCGGGGGCCAGGAAGGCCGATACCAGGCAGAGCAGGGTGGACCGGGGCTGGTGGAAATTGGTGATGAGGGCATCCACGCCGCGGAAGTCGCGCGGCGGGTAGATGAAGATTCCAGCCTCGCCGAGGAACGGGTGGAGCGCGTTGCCCTCAACGCGCTCAGAGCGGCTTGGGGGCAAGCCGCTCCACCTTTCGTCCAGCCGCGCCAGAAAATCTTCGATTGAACGGACGGAGGTGGTGCCGACCGCGATGCGACGCGTGCCGGGCGCGAACAGCGCCGCTTGGGTGGCCGCGGGAATTTCATACACTTCGCGATGGATGGGATGGTCCTCGACGTTGGCCGTGGCGATCGGGCGGAAGGTGCCGGGGCCGACGTGCAACGTGAGGTCGGCAAATTTCACACCGGCGGTGGAAATCTGCGCGAGCAGTTCTGGCGTGAAATGCAGGCCAGCGGTTGGCGCCGCGGCGGCGACCTGATGGGTGCGGTCCGCGTAGACAGTCTGGTAGCGCTCGCGGTCGAGAGCGCGGGCGGTGTCATTGTCGTGGCCGGTGATATAGGGCGGCAGTGGCATCTCGCCGATGCGGTTGGCGACGGCGAGGATGTCGCCTTCCTTCAGGTCGAAGGCGACGCGCACGAGTCCGTCGTCGTTTTTTTCCCTGACGGTGGCGGAGAAGAATCCGTCCAAGCCAAAGGTCGCGCCGACGGGGAGTTTTTTGCCCGGACGCACCAGGCACCACCATTCCGTCGCGACGCTCGCCGGCCTGAGCAGCAGGCACTCGACGTGGCCGCCGGTGGGGCGGGTGGCGTGCAGGCGGGCGGGGATGACGGCGGCGTTGTTGCGAAAGAGGCAGTCGCCGGCCCGCAGGTATCCGGGCAAATCCCGGAAATGCCGGTGCTCGATCCGGTGTTCCCGCCGGTGCACCACGAGCAGGCGCGAGGCATCGCGCCGGTCGGCCGGTTGCTGGGCGATGAGCCTGTCAGGCAGCGGGTAGTCGAAGAGGTCGGTCAGCACGGGATGGAAGCGTTAGGCGGCCCTGGGCGGGACGGCAATAACGGTCCGGCTGGGGAGAACGAAGAGTTTCAAAAACGAGCTTGCCTCACCGGGGGCAAATCCGCCGAATGCCGCTTCAATTTTGGCCGCTTTAGCTCAGTTGGTAGAGCGACTCATTCGTAATGAGTAGGTCGTCGGTTCAAATCCGACAAGCGGCTCCAGTTTTCGCTCGCAGCGAAGCGAGAGTGAAAACTGCCGCGCCGTGGCGCAGTCCGCTGCGCGAAGACGGGCCACGGTCGCCGCCGCTACAACTCGGCAAGCCAGAGTAGGGCGCGGACTCCACCTTGTCCGTCGTAGCCTTGGCGAAGTCGGTTCCGCGCTTGGCCCATCCGGCGGTGAAGGGACTCACCGCCCTACCACTCAATTATCCACGATGTGGTCGTCCGTCAGGTGCCCCTGCAGCTTGCGGCGCAGGCGCTGGGCCTCGATCTCGGACTTGAGCGACGCGGCGAAGAGCTGCAGGCGGCGGCGGGTCTCGAGCGTCTCAAGGAGCTGCTGCTTGATGGCGCTGTCCTCGCAGAGGTTGAAGACCGCGATGTCGGCGAAGGTGTCGATGTCGTCGATGCTCTCCAGGAACTGCGTCATGCCTTTCGGCGCGGGTGTGCCAAGCCGGCGGCGGAGATTGAGCAGGCGCATGACCTCGAGCCGCAATACTTCCAGCTCGGCGTGGTGCGTGCCGGCGGTGGTGGTGAGCGGCTTAACGGCGATGATCCGGTAAGGATCCTCGTGGATGATCTTCTTCACGGTAACGCGGCAGATGCCCTGCAGGAGGAGATTGGAAGTGTCGTTCTCGCCTTTCTGACAGGCGCGGATGATACCGACGGAGGCCGTGAGATGCAGGGGCTCGACCAGTTTCGGATCATCCTGGCGAGCGGCGTCGAGGTGGGCGACCGCGAACATCCGGTCGCTGGCGAGCACATCGCGCAGCATCTGCTGGTAGCGGGGTTCAAAAATATGGAGCGGCAGCAGTGCTTGCGGAAAGAAAACCGTGTTGGGCAGCGTCATCACCGGCACCGTCGCGGGCACATGCAGGGTTTCCATGCGCGGAACCGTAGGCGGAGGGCCGGGCTTTTCAACCAGTGGTTTTGACGATCGCCGATGCTTGATTCTGCGGTGGGCCAGCGAGCTTGCTCGCGCCGGGTTGTGGCGATCAGAGCGCGAGCAAGCTAACTGGCCCACCTTTCGCCTCAGTGGCGCAGTGTGACATGGCCTTGAGGCAGTGTGCCATGGTGGCCCGGGAGTTGATCGGGTGGGGTCATCAATGGGCGGCTTGTTTTATTTTAAATATCTGATGGGCAACGATAAAAGAACAAATTTAGGCCGAGGCATGGGCATTGCTAGAGGCGACGCATCATGAGCAAGATTTTAGGCATCGATCTGGGCACGACCAATTCCTGTATGGCGATCATGGAGGGCGGCGAGCCGGTGGTCATTCCGAACGCCGAGGGCGCGCGCACGACGCCGTCCGTCGTGGCGTTCACCAAGACCGGCGAGCGCGTCATCGGCCAAGCCGCCAAGCGTCAGGCCGTGACCAATCCCAAGAACACCATTTTCTCCGCGAAGCGCCTTATCGGCCGCAAATTCACCGAGGTCAGCGAGGAAGCCAAGAATCTCCCCTACAAGGTGGCCGCCGGCAAGAACGGCGACGCCTACATCGAAGTGCAGGTCGGCGACAAAACCGAGCAGTTCGCGCCGCAACAGATCGCGGCGTTCGTGCTCGGCAAGCTGAAAGCCGACGCCGAGACCTATCTCGGCGAAAAGATCACGCAGGCCGTCATCACGGTCCCCGCTTATTTCAACGACGCCCAGCGCCAGGCCACCAAGGACGCCGGCAAGATCGCCGGCCTCGAGGTGCTCCGCATCATCAACGAGCCGACGGCGGCGTCGCTCGCCTACGGCCTCGACAAGAAGAAGGACGAGAAGATCGCGGTGTTCGACCTCGGCGGCGGCACGTTCGACGTGTCGATCCTCGAGATTGGCGACGGCGTGTTCGAAGTGAAGGCCACCAACGGTGACACCCACCTCGGCGGCGACAACTGGGACGACGCCATCATCGGCTGGCTCGTCGAGAGCTTCAAAAAGGAAAACGGCATCGACCTCCGCAAGGACCCGATGGCGCTCCAGCGCCTGAAGGAAGAGGCCGAGAAAGCCAAGATCGCCCTCTCCTCCGCCACCACCTACGACCTCAACCTGCCGTTCATCACGGCGGACGCCTCGGGCCCGAAGCACCTCAACCTGCAGCTGACCCGCGCGAAGATGGAACAGATCTGCGACGCGCTCTTCGAGCGATGCATCGCGCCCTTCAAGAACTGCCTCAAGGACTCCGGCGTCAGCTCCGACAAGATCGACGAGCTCGTGCTCGTCGGTGGCATGACCCGCATGCCCAAGGTCGTCGACATCGCCAAGGGCCTCGGCGGCAAGGTCCCGCACCAGGGTGTGAATCCCGACGAGGTTGTCGCGGTTGGTGCGGCCATCCAAGGCGGCGTCCTTCGGGGCGACGTCAAGGACGTACTCCTGCTCGACGTGACCCCGCTCACGCTCGGCATCATGACGGCCGGCGACGTCGCCACGCCGATGATCTCGCGCAACACCACCATTCCCTCCAAGAAGACGCAGACCTTCTCGACCTACAGCGACAACCAGCCGGGCGTCGAGATCGTGGTCCTGCAGGGCGAGCGCCCGATGGCCCGCGACAACAAGAACCTCGGCACGTTCAAGCTCGACGGCATTCCGCCGGCGCCGCGCGGCACGCCGCAGATCGAGGTCACCTTCGACATCGACGCCAACGGCATCCTGCACGTCTCCGCCAAGGACCTCGGCACCGGCAAGGAGCAGAAGATCACCATCCAGGGCTCGTCCGGCCTCTCCAAGGAAGAGGTCGAGAAGATGACCAAGGAGGCCGAGCTCAACGCCACCGAGGACGCCAAGCGCAAGGAGGCCGTCGAGACCAAGAACCAGCTCGACACGACCATCTACCAGCTCGAGAAGACCCTCAAGGACGCGGGCGACAAGCTCCCCGCCGACGTGAAGGGCAAGTTCGAGACCGCCATCACCGAGGCCAAG
Source organism: Opitutus sp. (assembly GCA_025361365.1). Taxonomy (GTDB): domain Bacteria; phylum Verrucomicrobiota; class Verrucomicrobiia; order Opitutales; family Opitutaceae; genus Lacunisphaera. The sequence goes on from JANYAM010000292.1 coordinate 11,145, forward strand.
AAGGAACTCGAGTCCAACGATCCGGCGAAGATGAAGGCCGCGCTTGAGAACCTGCAGAAGGTTGGCGCTGAACTCTATCAGCAGGCCCAGGCCGCCCAAGCCGCGGCCGGTGGCGCCCAGCCGGGCGCCGCGCCCGAAGCCGGCGCCAGCGACGAACAGCCCAAGGCCGCCAAGAAGACCGAGGGCAAGGTCGTCGATGCCGACGTCGAAATCGTCGACGAGGAAAAGAAGTAACTTCCCACGCCAACCCGTTTCCTGCTAAGGACCGGGTTCGCTCATTTTCACCATCCATCAACCTTAAACCCCCAACCACACAAAACCATTATGGCTAAAGTGAACATCAAACCCATCGGTGATCGCGTGCTCGTGCAGCACATCGAGGAAAAAGAACAAGTCCGCGGCGGGATCATCATTCCCGACAGCGCCAAAGAAAAACCGCAGGAGGCCAAGGTCATCGCCTTGGGCACCGGCAAGAAGGATGAGAACGGCAAGATCACGCCCTTCGAAGTGAAGGTCGGCGACAAGGTCCTCATCTCCAAATACGGCGGCACCGAGGTGAAGATCGACGACCAGAAGTTCACGCTCGTCCGCGAGGACGACATCCTCGGCGTCATCGGCTAAGCCGTTTCGCTCTCAACTCTCATCACTCAACTCTCAACTTAGTTTTATCATATGGCAGCCAAACAACTCCTGTTCGACGAGGCCGCTCGTCAGAAAATCCTCCGCGGTGTCGAGATCCTCGCCCGCGCCGTCAAGGTCACCCTCGGGCCCAAGGGCCGGAATGTCGTGATCGACAAGAAATTCGGTTCCCCGACCGTCACCAAGGACGGCGTCACCGTCGCCAAGGAAGTCGAGCTTCCGGACCCCTATGAGAACATGGGCGCCCAGATGGTGAAGGAAGTCGCCTCCAAGACCTCCGACGCCGCCGGCGACGGCACCACCACCGCCACCGTCCTCGCCGAGGCGATCTATCGCGAAGGCCTAAAGAACGTCACCGCCGGCTCGAACCCGATCTACCTCAAGCGCGGCATCGACAAGGCCGTCGAGGCCGCGGTCGCCGAGCTGCACAAGATCTCCAAGAAGGTCTCCGACCGCGAGGAGATCCGCCAGGTCGCCACCGTCTCCGCCAACTGGGACGAGACGATCGGCAACATCATCGCCGACGCCATGGACAAGGTCGGCAAGGACGGCACCATCACCGTCGAAGAGGCCAAGTCCATCGAGACCACCCTCGACGTCGTCGAGGGCATGCAGTTCGACAAGGGCTACCTGTCGCCCTACTTCGCCACCAACGCGGAGGCCCAGGAGGCCGTCCTCGAGGACGCCTACGTGCTCATCCATGAGAAGAAGATCTCCAACCTCCAGGAGTTCCTCCCGCTGCTCCAGACCGTCGCCAAGAGCGGCAAGCCCCTCCTCGTCATTGCTGAAGAGGTCGAGGGCGAGGCTCTCGCCGCGCTCGTCGTGAACAAGATCCGCGGCACGATCAACGTGTGCGCCGTCAAGGCCCCCGGCTTCGGCGACCGCCGCAAGGCCATGCTCGAGGACATCGCGGTCCTCACCGGCGGCAAGTGCATCACCGAGGACCTCGGCCTCAAGCTCGAGAACCTCACCACTGCCGACCTCGGCCGCGCCAAGCGCATCGTCGTCGACAAGGAGAACACCACCATCGTCGAGGGCGGCGGCAAGTCCTCCGACATCCAGGGCCGCGTGAAGCAGATCCGTCGCCAGATCGACGAGACCACCAGCGATTACGACCGCGAGAAGCTCCAGGAGCGCCTCGCCAAGCTCGCCGGCGGTGTCGCCGTCATCAACGTCGGTGCCTCCACCGAGGTTGAGATGAAGGAGAAGAAGGCCCGCGTCGAAGACGCGCTGCACGCCACCCGGGCGGCCGTGGAAGAGGGTATCGTCGCCGGCGGCGGCGTCGCGCTCCTCCGCACCGTCAAGGTGATCGACAGCCTCAAGCTCGAGGGTGACGAGGCCATCGGCGCCCAGATCGTCCGTCGTGCCGTCGAACACCCGATCCGCATGCTCTGCTCCAACGCGGGCGTTGAGGGTGCGGTGGTCGTCGGCCAGATCCTGGCCGGCAAGGGCAACTACGGCTACAACGTCGCCTCCGGCGAATACGAGGACTTGGTCAAGGCCGGTGTCGTCGACCCCACGAAGGTCACGCGCACCGCGCTGCAGAACTCGTCGTCGATCGCCGGCCTGCTCCTCACCACCGAGTGCATGATCACCGACCTCCCGGAGAAGTCCGCTCCTCCGGCTGGCGGTGGTGGCGGCCACGGCGGCGGCATGGGTGGCATGGACTACTAAGTCCGGATCCCACCAATCCAACGCATTAGTTTCAAGGCGCGCTCTCCGGAGCGCGCCTTTTCATTTGGTTGAAGCATTTACTGCATCAGAGAATTCAAAAAAGGCTTGCATACAGTGGCTCGCACATGCGCGGCACTTTCCTTTTTCAGATCGGAAGTGATTGTGCGTAGAAAATATATGCCTTCATGAAGGCCAAAATACTTAACTCTTTCTTCTAATACCAATCGCCCTTAGCTATTACACTTTAGGGTAGTGCGCCACAGTTTGCTTTATCCTTCAGCCAATCGTGAATGAGGTCAGCCACGGCGCTGAAGTGGACCCCGAAAGTTGGACAGCGGGGGACGGTTCCACTAAACCAAAAAGAAACCGTTACCCATGTCCAACAAACGACGCCAGCATAGTGCCGCGCTGAAGGCCCAGGTCGGGCTCGAAGCGCTCAAGAACATCGA
>JANYAM010000059.1 GCA_025361365.1 Opitutus sp.
GGTGCCGTGCTTGATGCTGCCGCTGGTCGGCGCCAGTTGGCCGAGCAAAAGCTTGATGAGGGTCGTCTTGCCCGCGCCGTTGGGGCCGAGGATGCCGATCTTCTCGCCACGGCGGATGACGGTGGAAAAATCACGGATGACGGTCTTCCCGTCGGCCCAGGCGTAGGAGACGTTCTCCGCCTCGATGACCTTCACGCCGCTGCGCTCGGCCTCGGCGAGCTTGATGGTGGCGGTGCCGGTGCGGTCGCGGCGGGCGCGGGCCTCGACGCGCATGGCCTTGAGGGCGTTGATGCGGGCGGTGGCGCGGGAACGCTGGGCCTTCACGCCGCGGCGGATCCACTCCTCCTCCTGCGCCAGCTTCTTGTCGAAGAGCGCGCGCTGTCGTTCCTCGGCCTCGAGCACCTCCTGCTTGCGCACGAGGTAGGTGTCGTAGTCGCAGGCCCAGCCGGCGAGGCGGCCGCGGTCGAGCTCGACGATGCGGGTGGAGATGCGGCGCAGGAAGGCGCGGTCGTGCGTGACGAAGAACAGCGTGGGCTTCGTCTCCAGCAAAAATTCCTCGAGCCACAGGATCGACTCGAGGTCGAGGTGGTTGGTCGGCTCGTCGAGCAACAGCAGGTCAGGCTGGCCGGCGAGGGCGCGGGCGAGCAGTGCACGACGCTTGAGGCCGCCGGAGAGCGCGGCGAATTCCTGCGTGGGCGGCAGCTTGATGGCGTGGATCAGGTCCTCGACGCGGACGTCGCGCTCCCACTCTTCCTCATGGTGATCGTCGTTGGGCCGGAGGCCGCCGTAAACGATATCGTGCACCGTGCCCGCGAGGTCCGCCGGGATCTCCTGGTTCAACCGGCGGTAAACCGCGTTGGCCGGGCGGAAGACGTCGCCGGTATCCGGCTTCATCTCGCCGACAATGACCTTCATGAGGGTGGACTTGCCCGCGCCGTTGCGCCCGAGCAGGCAGACGCGCTCGCCCGGATCGATCTGGAAGTTGATCTTTTCCAGGATCGCCGGGCCCCCGAAGTGGAGGCTGACGTCGAGCAGGTTGAGCAAAGAGGCCATGGGAACGGGCGAACGTAGGCGCCCACCCCGCCGGTGCAACCCAAAGCTGGGGATTTAAGGCAATCGGACAACTCCATCTTAAACACAGAGTTCGCAGAGAGCAGAAAGGCCGAGACCTCTATCTGCTATGACTCTGCGACCTCTGTGTTAAAAATCGGCATGGTGGTTTGACTCCTTCCCGGACCTACCTGCACTCTGCGCCCTGTGACGACGACCGCCCAACCTCCCTTTCACCAGACCCTGCGCTGGCTGAGCACCCATGCCCGGTTCCCGGCCCAGCGCCTGCCGGACAAAGCGGAGCTCCTCGTGCTGATCGCCACCGCCGCGGCCACCGAGGAAAGCAATGCCGCCGGGACGCCCGCGAACGCGGTGCTGATCAAGAACAAGACCTACGCGGCCCAGATGCGCAACTATACGGCCCAGCGCCGCCGCGCCCACATCACCTGCGACAACAGCGCCAAGACGTGAGCTCTTGGGTGGAACGCGCTGACCCCAGCGCGTTGCTCGAGTAAAATGTAGGGTCGCCGCTTGACGGCGGACCTTTGGGCGAATCTCGCGGTAAGCTCCCGGTCCGGCGGCAAGCGCCGACCCTACAGTCGATCCTTAGACAAACCATCCCCGGGGCGGCGCTTACAGGCAGCGCGGCGAACCGCGCCTGCACCCCACCCGCCCATGGATCTCCTCTCGTCCGCCTTCCGGCAGCTGCGCGCCCATGCGGCGTTCAGCACGCTCATCATCGCCCTGCTCGCCCTCGGCATCGGCGCCAACACCGCCATCTTCGGCGTCGTCGACGCCGTCCTGCTCAAGCCCCTGCCCTATCCGGCCCCGGGTGATCTCGTGATGGTGCGCAAGATCCCCCGCGACACCACCGCCCAAGTCCCGGGCAACGGCGACATGATGCCGGACAATGAATTTCTCGCGTGGACGGAGGCCGTGCCGAAATCCTTCCGCACCCTCGCCGGTTATCGCAATGCCGCCGCCACCCTTTCGCGCGGCGACGGCGCCGTCCGTGTGCCCACCGCCAGTGTCACCGGCGGTTTCTTTCCGTTGCTCGGCGTCACCGCCTGGCGCGGCCGCCTGTTCGACGACACCGACCTCAAGCCCGGCGCCCCGCCGACCACGGTGCTCAGCTACGCGGCGTGGCAGGCGCGCTTCAACGGCGAAGACGGCGCCCTCGGCCAGGTCGTGAAGCTCGACGACGTGGCGCACACCGTCATCGGCGTGCTCCCGCCCTCGTTCGAGTTCACCGACCCGGTGCAATTCTGGCGTCCGCTGCCCATCGCCGCGAGTGCCCCCGGCCAGCTGCGCATCACCATGATCCGCGTCTTCGGCCGGCTGCTGCCCGGCACGGCCTTCGATGTCGCCCAGCGCGAACTCGACGGCCTGTCCGAGCGTTTCTGGAACAATCTCGTCGCGAGCTTCTCCGGTCCGGGCCCGCAGGGCGCGCCGGCGCCTGGCCAGCAACGCGTGATCACCGGTGGCCCCGGGCCGCAGGGTGCGCCCGGCGAGCAACGCGTCATCGCCAACCCCGGTAGCCCACAGCCCAATGTAGGATCGGCGCTTGCCGCCGGACCTCAGCCACGAACGCAATCCGGTCCGCCGACCAGCGGCGGCCCTACAGCTCAAACCGCTCCCAATCCCGTTCGTCAGGTCGTCGCCGGCGGTCCCGGTGGTCCCGGCGAACGCAGCTTCCGTCCGCCCTTCGCCGACTCCGCCAGCTCGCTCGTGCCCCTGCAGGAACAGCTCGCGAAACAATCGCGCACCACGCTGTGGCTGTTGCTCGGCGCCGTGGGCTTCGTGCTGCTCATCGCCTGCGCCAACATCGCCAATCTCCAGCTGGCCCGCGCCGCCGGCCGCAAGCGCGACTCCGCCGTGCGCGCCGCGCTCGGGGCGTCGCCGTTCCGGCTCGCGCTGGAACTCCTCGCAGAAAACCTGCTGCTCGCAGTCGCCGGCGGCCTGCTCGGTGTGTTGCTCGCGTGGTGGGGCACGCAGGGTCTGACCGCGTGGCTCGCGGATTATTTGCCGCGGATCAACCACGTCGGCCTCAACGCCTCCGTGCTCGGCTTCGCCGTGTTACTGGCCGTCGTGGCCGGCCTCGGCTTCGGCCTCGCCCCCGCCTGGGCGGGCAGTCGCGTCGACCTGCTCGAGACGCTCAAGGAGGGCAACCACCAGAGCTCGCCCGCCGGCCACCGCTGGCGGCAGGGCCTCGTCGCGCTCGAGGTGGCGCTCGCCCTCGTGCTGGCCGTGAACACCGGCCTGCTCGTGAAGAGCATCTACCAGCTTTACGCGACCGAACTCGGCTACCGCACGAGCGACGTGCTGACTGCCAATCTCGCCCTGCCGCGCCGCTACGGCACGCCGGTGGAGCAGCGCGACTTCGCCGCGCGCTGGTTGGCGGCGCTATCCGCCCTGCCGGGCGTCAAGGCCGCGTCCCTGACCGACGCCCCGCCGCTCTCGCCCTACCAGTCGATCGTTTTCTCCAACACCGTGCAGGGCTCCACCGCCAACGCCAATGCCTCCGCCAACAGCGCCCCGAAATCGATGGCGGTGGCCAGCGCCACGCCGGACTTCTTCCGCGCCACCGGCATCGCGCTGCGGCAAGGCCGTTATTTCACCGCCCAGGACGGGCCCGATGCCCCGCTGGTGGTGCTCGTCAACGAATCGTTCGTGAAGGCCTACTACCCGGAGGGCATCACGCTGGGCGCCCAGATTTCCGCGCCGGTCAACGGCGGGCATGGCGCGCCGCCCACCGCGGCCGTCATCGGCGTCGTCGCCGATGTGCGCCCGCGCGGCTTTGAAAGCTCCGCGCAGCCGCTGGCCTACTTCCCGTTTGCGCAGCAGCCACGCGCGCGGCTCTCCGCCGTGCTCCAGTTCGTGGGCGACCCCGCCACGCTGGGCCTCGCCGTCACCATGGCCACCCACAAGCTCGACGCCGAGCTGGCGCTCGACCAGCCGTCCACCCTCGAGCAGCAGATTGCCCGGCAGACCGCGCCCCGCCGCGTGACCCTTTACCTCACCAGCGCCTTCGCCCTCACCGCGGTCGTCCTGGCCGCGCTCGGCATCCTCGGCGTGATGAGCTACACCGTCACCCAGCGGACGCAGGAGATCGGCGTCCGCATGGCGCTCGGCGCCGACGCCGGCATGATCCTGCGCTGGATGCTGCGCTACGGCGGGCTCGCCGTCGGCGCCGGCCTCGCCGCCGGGCTGGTCCTGACCATCGCCACCAACAAACTGTTGACCACGCTGCTCACTGGCGTGACCGCCCTCGACCCGGTTGTCATCGCCGCCGGCGTGGGCGCGCTCGCCCTTGTCGGAATGCTCGCGTGCGTTGTGCCGGCCCGGCGCGCCACGCGGGTCAATCCCGTCGAGGCGTTGCGCAGCGAGTAAATTATGTGGGAGCGAGCTTGCTCGCGACTGATTCGTGTCGCGTGGCAGCACGCTCCCACAGGTTTACCGTCAGTTTAACCGCGGCTCGCCTTGCGGGCGACTCCGGGCTTGGCTGCTTGTCCTCGCCATGCCCTGCCTACCCCGCCCGCTGTCCGGCCTCCTGCTGGCCGTCCTGCTCATCGCTTCGCTCCACGCCGCTCCCCCCGTGCAATCCCTCGCTGGCGAATGGCGCTTCGCGCTCGATCGCGCCGACGCCGGCGTGAACGAACAGTGGTTCAACCACGACCTGACCAGCCGCATCGCGCTGCCCGGCATTCTGCAGGCGCAGAGCTACGGCGACGACATCGCCACCGACACCCCGTGGGTGCTCGGCCTCGGCGATGCGTGGTGGAACCTCCAGCCCGCCGCCCTCCACGATAAATTCTCCCAACCGGGCCACGTCGAGGTGCCGTTTCTCTCGCAACCCCCGAAACACTATCTCGGCGCCGCCTGGTATCAGCGCGACCTCGACATCCCCGCCGGCTGGTCCGGCCGGCGCGTGGATCTGTTCCTAGAGCGCGCCCATTGGGAAACCGTCGTCTGGCTCGATGACAAAAGAATCGGTTCGAACAACAGCCTCGTGGCCCCGCACGAATACGATCTCGGCGTCGTCGCGCCCGGCCGGCACCGCCTCACCATCCGCGTCGACAACCGGCAGGTCGTGCGCGACCCGCAGAACGACGGCCATCAGGTCGACGCCCATGCGGTCACCGACGGCCTCGGCGCCGCGTGGAACGGGATCGTCGGCCGCCTGGAGTTGCGCGCCACTTCGCCGGTGTGGATTTACGACGCGCAGGTTTTCGCGGACGTCGCGAAAAAATCCGCCCGCATCCGCCTCACGGTCCGCACCGCCACCGGCCAGCCGGGCACCGGCACCCTGACCGTGGGCCGCGTCACCGCACCCGTGAACTGGGATGGCGCCGGCGGGATCGGCGACATCGAGGTGCCGCTCGGCGCGGACGCGCAGCCGTGGGATGAATTCCACCCGGTGCTCCAGCACCTGACGGTCAAGCTGACCGGCGGCGGCGCCGAGGACGCGCGCGACCTCACCTTCGGCCTCCGCGAGATCACGCACGCCGACAAGGACCTCATTCTCAACGGCCGCGTCGTGAACCTCCGCACCACGCACTCCGGCGGCGACTTCCCGCTCACCGGTTATCCGGCGATGGACGTCGCGTCGTGGAAGAAGATCATCCGCGCCTGCCAGGCGTACGGGCTCAACGGCATGCGGTTCCACTCATGGTGCCCGCCCGAGGCCGCGTTCACTGCCGCTGACGAGCTCGGTTTCTACCTCCAGCCCGAGCTGGGCTTCTGGGCGCCGTTCAATCCCGGCAGCGTCTACACCCAATACCTGAACGAGGAGACGCCGCGCCTGCTGCGCGCCTACGGCAACCACCCGTCGTTCGTGCTGCTCTCCCCGAGCAACGAGCCGTCCGGCAACTACGAGAAGGTGACGCCGCAGTGGGCCCAGGCCGCTTACGCCGCCGATCCGCGCCGCCTTTATTCCGCCGGCACCGGCTGGTTCCGGCGCGGCCAGGTCGAGGGCGGCGCGCAATACGCCACGCTCGTCCGCTACGGCACCGACCCGAACAGTCTCGTCTCGTTGCGCAACGCCAACGGCTGGTTCGGCCGCGATTACCGCGGTGCGCTGGAGACGGTCCACATCCCCGTCCTCGCCCACGAGATCGGCCAGTGGTGCGCCTATCCTGGCTTCGATGTGATCAAAAAGTTCACGGGTTATTTGCGCCCGTCGAACTACGACATCTTCCGCTATCTCGCCGAACAGAACGGCGTGCTCGAGTATAACCAGGCCTTCGCCCACGCCTCGGGCCGCTTCCAGCTCATGTGCTACAAGGAGGAGATCGAGGCCAACCTCCGCACCCCGGGCCTTGCCGGTTTCCAGCTGCTCGACCTGCACGACTACCTCGGCCAGGGCACCGCGCTCATCGGCTTGCTTGACGCCTTCTGGGAGTCCAAGGGCTACGTGGCGCCCGCCGAATTCCGCCGCTTCAGCGGCCCGACCGTGCCGCTCGCCCGGCTCGAGCATCGCACCTTCACGACGGCCGAGACCCTCACGGCCGAGACCGAGCTTTACCACTTCGGGGAAAAGCCGCTCGCTGCCACGGTGCCCTATTGGAAAGTCACCGACGCCAAAGGTCGCACCGTCGCCAGTGGTGAATGGCCCGCTCGTGACATTCCCATCGGGAAAAATATCCCGCTGGGCCGCGTCGAGGCCGCGCTCGCCCAACTTCCCGCGCCCGCCGCCTACCAGCTGGTGGTCGGTCTGAAGGGCACCGCCATCGCGAACGACTGGAATTTCTGGCTCTATCCCGCGGCGATCGATCCGGCCGCACCGGCCCTGAGCTCGTCGAACGGGCCGGCCGCGGTGCTCGTGACCGACAAATGGGCCGACGCCGAGACCGCGCTCGCCGCCGGCGGCCGGGTTATCTTCACCCCCGGCAAAGCCGATCTCAATCCAGCGCACAACCCGCCGATGAAGCGCGTGCCGGTGTTCTGGAACATCCAGATGACCGTGCGTGGACCGAATGCCCAGCCGCGCTTCGACGCCATGCTCGGCCTGCTCGCCGACCCGGCCCATCCCGCGCTCGCCGGGTTTCCCACGACTGACGCCTGCGACTGGCAGTGGACGCCGCTCGTGGACAACGTCCGCTCCATCAACCTCACCAACGCCCCACGCACGCTCAAACCGATCGTCGCCGCCATCGATGACTGGAACCGCAACTGGCGCCTCGGCGTGATCTTCGAGTGCGCGGTCGGTCCCGGCCGCCTGCTCGTGTCCGCCATCCCGCTCGACGGCAAATCCCCCGGCGCACAACAACTCCGCCGCTCGCTGCTCGATTACGCGGCGGGCAAGAAATTCGTTCCCGCCGCCGCGCTGACGTCCGCCCAAGTTCGCGAATTGTGGACGGGTGGCGAGGCCGCTCCCGCGCCGACGAAGCGCGCCTACGACCCCGACCTCGACGACGGCACGAAGCGGCCGCCAACGAAGCCGTAGATACCAAGGGAGGGCGCGGCCCCCCTCCGCGCCTTCGGGTAGGACCGGTCTTCGACCGGTCCGGGCCAGTCGCAGACTGGCCCTACTTCTTATCCACGCTGAACTTGCCCGCGCCGGCCGCGAACAGGACCAGGTAGCCGCCAAAAAAGAGCCACGCCAGTTCGCCGTTGGGGTTGTTGGCGAGCTTCATGGAATTCACCATGAAGAACGCCACGCCCATCGTGAAGGCCAGCACGACCGCCGCGAGGCGCGTGAACAGGCCGAACACGATCAGCACCGAGCAGATCACTTCCGCGAAGATCGTGAGCAGCAGGCTCGGCGTCTGGCCGATGTGCAGCGGGTCGAGGAAGGAAACCTTGCCCGAGAACAGGCTAGCCAGTTTGCCCCAGCCGTGCAGCCAGGCCATGGAGACGCCGAGCAGGAGCCGGAGCACGAGCAGACCGAAGTCCGGGCTGGTCGCGATGAATTCGAGTCGGAGGATCTTTTGCATGGGAGGATGCCTGCAGAAAACCGGATTACGCCCCGGGCGCAATCCCGATGCGGCGGGGCCAAGTGCATTTGATTGCGTATGCAACTATATGCTTGTTTCCCCTGCCCGGGTGACTAGGCTGTCTTGATGCCTGCTACATCACCACCCATCGCCGCCGGGACCCGCATCGGCCACGTCCACCTGAAGGTCGCCGACCTGTCACGCGCCCTCGACTTCTATGTCGGCGTGCTCGGCTTCCAGCTCATGCAGAAATACAGCACGGAAGCGGCGTTCATCTCCGCAGGCGGCTACCACCACCATATCGGACTCAATACTTGGGAGAGCCGCGGCGGCACGCCGCCGCCCCCGGGCCACACCGGGCTGTTTCACACCGCCATCCTCTACCCGACCCGCGCCGCGCTGGCCGACGCCCTGCGCCGGCTGATCGCCGCGAAGATCCCGCTCGACGGCGCGTCCGACCACGGCGTGAGCGAGGCGCTCTATCTCCGGGATCCCGACGGCAACGGCGTCGAACTCTACTGGGACCGCCCCGAAGCTCAGTGGCCGCGCGACGCGAAAGGCGGCCTCGCCATGGTCACGGCGCGGCTCGACCTGAACAATCTGCTCGCCGAGCGCTGAGGATGAAGCGCGTTGCCCCCAACGCGCTTCAGGACTTCCGATCAATGGAAAGCGTGCTGAGGGCAGCACGCTCCACCGTGACGCACTCCGGGCTGGCGCCCGCACCGGCCGCCGCCAAGCTCGCGGGCCATGCACCCCACCCCGACGCGCGAGGCCGCGCGCCTGAGCGAGCTGTCGCCCCTGCAGTGGAAGTCCGGCATCGCCGCCTGGCTGGGCTGGCTCTTCGACGGCCTCGAGCTGCACCTCTACACGCTCGTGGCCACGCCGCTGGTCATCCAGCTCCTGCACACCGCCGCGACGGACCCCGCGGTGAAGGAGAAGAGCGCCTACATCCAGGCCGCCTTCCTCGTGGGCTGGGCGGTGGGCGGCGCGTTCTTCGGCCGGCTGGGCGACAAGCTCGGTCGCAGCCGCGCGCTGGCGCTGACCGTGCTGACCTACGCCCTTTGCACCGGGCTGTGCGCCTTCGCGCAAACATGGTGGCAGCTGATGCTCTTCCGCTTCATCGCCGCGCTCGGCATCGGCGGCGAATGGGCCGTGGGCGCGTGCCTGCTGACCGAGACCTGGCCGCGCGCCTGGCGGCCGTGGCTCGCCGCGATGCTGCAGACCGGCGTGAACCTCGGCGTCATCCTCGGCGCCGTGCTGGTCGGCCTGCTCTCACTCATCCTGCCGCCCGGCTCCGAGCGCTGGGTGTTTCTGCTCGGCGTCATCCCGGCACTGCTGGTGTTCTGGATCCGCCGCCATGTGCCCGAGCCCGAGGCTTGGGCGCAGGCGGAGCACCAGGCCGCGGCCAAGCCAGGCGTGCGCGAACTATTCCGCGGAAACATCCTTTCGACCACCCTGCGAACCACCCTGGTCTGCGCGCTCGGCCTCTCCGGCTGGTGGCTCTTCCTGTTCTGGCAATCGCAGCACCTGCGGAAACTCTTCGGTGATGCCGGCCTGCCCGCGGGGGAGATCCTGCGGAATGTCTCGCTGTCCTTCCTGCTGGTCAACGCGACGTCCATCGTGGGCAATTTTCTCGGCGGCTGGCTGGCCCGGCGCCTCGGCAACCCGCGCGCCATCCTGCTGCTTTTCCTCGGGCTCGGCGTCAGCATCGTCGGGGCGTTTATCGTGCCACGTTCGCCGGCGGCGCTGGCGTGGTTCTGGTGTCCGCTGGTCGGATTGTTCGCCGGGGTGTTCGGCCTGTTCACCATGTATCTGCCGCCGCTCTTCCCCGTGCTGCTGCGCACGACGGGGGCGAGCTTTTGCTACAACATCGGCCGGATCGCCGCGGCGGCCGCCTCGGTGGTGTTCGGGTGGCTGGCGCCGGTCGGCGATTTCCGCACGGCGCTGCTGGCTTCGAGCCTGCTGCTCTTCGGCGCCGCGGTCGCGTCGTGGTGGCTGCCGGAAAATACCGCGGAGGATTAGTTCAACCCCAGCTCGGCCAGCGGCGGCACCGAGTGCAGCTCGCCGCCGCCGAAGCGCTTGAGCAGCGCGTCGGCCGCACGCTGCAGGCGTTCGCGGCGGCGGGCGAAGACGTCGTCCGGCTCGTCGGGTCCCTCAATCAGGATGAAGCTGACCAGCGTGCGGCGCGGGGAAAGGGCGACCACCCGGATGGGGATCAGGCGGAACCGCTCGGGCGACGGCCCGGCGCGGAAGTCGATCACGCCGGTGCCGGCGCTCGTTTCCATGTCCACGACCTGTTCGCCCTCCGCCGTCAGGGCCCACCAGCGGCCGCGCTGGAGCATGAGCCGCTCGCACCAGCCGGCGGTCCACTTGGGCAGGTTCTCGATGTCGGCCAGAAAATTGAAAACCGTGTCACGCGGCGCGGACACGGTGATGGTCAGGGGATGAATGTTCATGGGAATCGATCAGGCCACCACGAAACACACTAAATACACCAAAAACGACTGAGTCTGCCGACTTGGTCGGCCCGGTATTCGTTTTCGTGTGTTTCGTGTATTTCGTGGTTAATCGATCAGGCCTTCGGCTTGCGGTGGTGGATGATCAATTGGTTGCCGTCGGGATCGAGGATGGCGGCGTAGTGGCAGGGCGGGAATTCCATCGGCTCGACGGCGAACTTCACCGCCGCCGCCTTGCAGGCCGCGATCGCCGCGGGAAAGTCGGCGACCTCCAGCGCGACCGCCGGGCCGTCGGCCGACGGCTTCCATTGGCCACCGGAACTGTTGGTGATGGCGAGGCAGGCGTCGCCGAGCTCGTATTCGATCCAGCCCTTGCCGTCTCCCTCCCAGGCGGTGGCGGGCTTGAGGCCGAGGAGTTTCTCGTAGAACGCGCGGGCGCGGGCGAGGTCAGTGACGGGATAGGCCGTGAAGGCGAAAGCAGTGACTTTGATCATGGTGCAGGGCGGGTTGAAGGGACGGGCGTTATTTGACGGTGCGCGGATCGAACGACGGGTTGTTGATCAGGCCGATGATGTTGCCGAAGGGATCGAGCACGGAGGCGACCGTGATGCCGCCGCCGACATCCTTCGGTTCCTCGTGGACCGTGGCGCCGTGGGCGAGAAAGTGCGCGCAAGCCGCGCCGACATCCGCCACGCCCCAGTAGGCGACCACCCCGCCCGGCGGCCGGCTGCTCACGGGGGCATCGGGCACGAGCCCGAGCTCGAAGCCGCCGATGTTGAAGCCCACGTAGAAGGGCTCGTCGAAATACGGCGCGACACCGAACGCCTCGGCATACCAAGCCTTGGCGCGGGCGAGATCGGGGGTGGGATAAGCGGCGGTGCGGAGTCCTTTGATCATGGGAGGTTATTTGGTTTCCTTGGGCAGCGGCAGCGAAGCCTGGCCAAAAGCATATTTCCAACCAGCCGCCGTGCGCACGTAGGTGTCGCTGAACCACAGCCTGTAATCGAAGGCCTTGCCGTCCTGGGCGGTGCCCTTGATCCAGAGCAGCGCGGTGACGACGGCGGTGTCGCCCCAGACGCGAACGGTCTGCGTGCCCGGTGCCTCGTCCTGCTGCTCATAGGTCCGCTCGCGGTTCTGCGCGGCCTTGACGTGATCGCCCTTCGTGAAGACCGCGCCGCGGCCCGTGACGAGGATCATGTCGTCAGCTTGGATCCGGCTGATCGTGGCGGCATCGTTGCGTTTCACGGCGGCCTGGAACTCCGTGTCGAGCGCGGCGACGGTCCGGGCATCATCGGCGGCCGCGGCGGAGCCGGTGGCCGGCATCACGGCCAAACTGAGGCCGGCGGTCAGGAGGCCCAGCAACGGGGTGGAGCGGACGGAGGGGGAGTTAAGCATGCCCCACTCTACCAGATGCTCCTGACAGCCCTATGTCAGGAGCGTCAAATCGCGGTCAATCCGCGTGCAACCGGGCGATTTTTGCGGCCTCCGCGCGCACCAGGCTGCGGAGCTTCGCCGGGGCCAGCGCCTCGGCGCGGTCGCCGAACGACAACAGCCAGCGCGCCATCCATTCGAGCGACCAGGCATAGAGCGCGAATTCCGCGCCACCGTCGCGCGCCTTCTCCTCGATCAGCGTGGCGAAGCTCTCGCGCTGCGCCCGTTCCTGCGCTGAGCGGTGGAACCACACGCGCACCGGCAGGGTTTTCTCGCGGGCGGCGGATTGCTCCATGTGCTCCTTGAAGGAGAACCCGTCGCGCAGCTCGAATTTCTCGGGCGACAACTCAAGCCGCCGGATGCGGTCGATGCGGAAATGCCGGTAGTCCGTCCGCAGCCGGCACCACGCCACCAGATACCACGCGCCGCCGTAGAAGACCACGCCCAGCGGCTCGACTTCGCGCGTCGTCTCCTCCGTGCGCTCGCGACCTTGGTAGCCCATCCGCAGCACGCGCCGCAACACCACGCCCTGCTGCACCGGCAGCAGCCAGCGCTGGCCCGCGGCCTCGGGCGCGTTCCGCCGCGAGGACCGACCGTAGACCACCGTGCGCGCCACCAGCCGCTCGACGTGGTCCTGCCGGTCGCGCGGCAGCACGGCCCGGAGCTTGTCGAGGGCCGACACCATCGGCGCCTGCAGCGAGGCGTCGGTAAACTGCTTCACCAGTTCGCCGCCGACGAACAGTGACACCGCCTCCTCCGCCGTGAACATCACCGGCGGCAGCTGGTAGCCCTTCATCAGGCTGTAACCCACACCAGCCTCACCGGAGATCGGCACACCCGCCTCGCCCAACGCGGAGATGTCGCGGTAGACGGTGCGCTCGGTGATCTCGAAGTGTTCCGCCAGCTCGGACGCGCGCACGACGCGCCGTCCCTGCAGGAACAGCACCATCGCCACCAGCCGGTCGGTTCGATTCATCGGCTCGCAACACAAAGGCCCCGGCGGCGGACTACAATCTTGTTTCCAACGCCGGGGCGGAAACGGGTGCGCTCCCTCCCCTTGGCCGACCGGCCCAGTGGCTAACACCGGGGCTTTATGCACCCAGCAGGCCGGCTCAAAGCCGCGGACCGGGCCGGGCTTTAAGTTGCGCCGCGCGCTTCGCCGCGTAGGCTCCGGTCCCATCGTGAACTCCGCCGTCCGCTCCCCCGCCCCGCCCGCCACCAGCGCCCCGGTCTTTCACGTGCGCGGCCTCACCAAGGTCTACGGCACCGGCACCGCCGAGGTGCGGGCCCTGGCGGGCGTCGACCTCGACCTCTTCGCCGGCGAACTCGTCGTCCTGCTCGGGCCCTCGGGTTCCGGCAAGACCACGCTGCTCAATCAACTGGGCGGCCTCGACATTCCAACCGCCGGCGAGCTGCGTTACCGCGACATCGACCTGACGCACGCCAACGAGGAGCAGCTCACCCGCTACCGGCGCGAGTCGGTCGGCTTCGTGTTTCAGTTCTACAACCTCATCCCGAGCCTGACCGCCCGCGAGAACGTCGGGCTCATCACCGAGATCGCCTCGCACCCGCTCTCGCCCGAGATCGCGCTCGGCATGGTCGGGCTGACGCCGCGCCTGGACCACTTCCCCGCCCAGCTCTCCGGCGGCGAGCAGCAGCGCGTGGCCATCGCGCGGGCCATCGCCAAGCGCCCGGAGGTGCTGCTCTGCGACGAACCCACCGGCGCGCTCGACGTGAAGACGGGCATCGTCGTGCTCGAGGCCATCCAGCGCGCCAACCGCGAGCTCGGCACGCTCACGGTCATCATCACCCACAACGCCGTCATGGCCGACATGGCCGACCGGGTGATTCATTTTTCCGATGGGCGGGTGCAACAGGAGCGCAAGAATGCCACTCGCGCAGCCCCCTCAACCCTGCGCTGGTGAATCACCCAAGGAAGAAGGCCGAAGGGAAAATTAAGAAACCCGATCTGCCAGAACCAGACACCTTCTCATTCTTCCCTCTTAATTCTTACTTTTCAGATGATTGCCCACCTCGACCGCAAGCTGCTCCGCGACCTGACGCGCCTCAAGGGCCAGGCCGCCGCGGTGTCGCTGGTCATGGCCTGCGGCCTGGCCATGCTGATCATGGCGCGCAGCCTCATCCACTCGCTCGAAACGACGCGCGCCGAGTATTACCAGACGAACCACTTCGCCGACATCTTCGCCTCGCTCAAGCGCGCGCCCAACGATCTCGGCGCCCGCCTCGCCGCCCTCCCCGGCGTCGCCACGGTGCAGACGGACCTCGCGGTGCCGGTCACGCTTGACCTGCCCGGCATCGCCGAGCCCGCCAGCGGCCTCGTGCGCTCGCTGCCGGATTTCGGCGCGCCTGAGCTGAACCGCCTCTTTCTCCGCCGCGGCGCCTGGCTGGCCCCCGGCGCGCGCGACGAGCTGCTGGTCGGCGAGGCCTTCGCCAAGGCCAACGCCCTCAACCCCGGCGACACCCTCACGATGCTGCTCCACGGCCGGCGCCAGACGTTCCGCGTCGCGGGCATCGTGCTTTCGCCCGAATACATCTTCGAGTCGCGCCCCGGCGCCGCGCTGCCGGACAGCCGCACCTATGGCATCTTCTGGATGCCCTACAAGGCGGTGGCTACCGCGTGGGATCTCTACGGCGCATTCAACCACGTGGCAGTCACGCTCTCCCCCGGCGCCGGCGAACAGCCCGTCATCGCGGAGCTCGACCGCATGCTGCGGCCCTACGGCGGGCTTGGCGCCTATGGCCGCAAGGACCATCCGTCACACATCCGCGTCTCCGACGAGATCCGCGTGCTCACCATCCTTTCCATCGGCTTTCCCAGCATCTTCCTGAGCGTCGCGGCGTTCATGACCAATGCCGTGCTCTCGCGCCTCCTCGCGTTGCAGCGGGAGCAGATCGCCATCCTCAAGGCCTTCGGCTTCACCAACCGCGCGATCGTCGTCCACTACCTGAAGTTTGCGTTCGTGCTGGTCGCGGCGGGCCTGGTCTTCGGCCTGTTGGGCGGCGTCGCGCTCGGGCACAAGCTCGTGCTCATGTATGAGCTGTTCTTCAAGTTCCCCGATCTGCAGTTCCTTCTCGACGGCAATGCCGTCGCCATCGCGCTCGGCGTCGGCCTCGGCGCCGTGACGGTCGGCGTGTTCAGCTCCGTGCGGCAGGCCGCGAAGCTCCCGCCGGCCGAGGCCATGCGCCCCGAGCCGCCCGCGAGTTTCCGGCCGGCGTTCATCGAGCGCACCGCGTTGCGCCGCCTCCTCTCGCACTCCTTCCGCATCGCCGTCCGCAACCTCGAACGCCGGCCCGTCCAGGCGCTGTTCACCGTCGCCGGCCTGGCGCTGGCCACCGCGCTTCTCATCCTCCCCAACACCTTCAAGGCCGGCATCGCCGACATCCTCGACTTCAAGTGGGACGTCAACCAGCGGCAGGATCTCAACCTCGGCCTCGTCGAGCCGTCGTCCGCGCGCCTCGCGCACGAGCTGGCGCAACTGCCGGGCGTTACCAGCCTGGAGCCGTCGCGCTTCGCCGCCGTCCGCATCCATTTCCAGGGCCGCAGCCGCCAGATCGCGCTGCGCAGCCTCATCCCGGGCGCGATGCACAGCCGCGCCGTGGACCACCAGCAGCGCGAGATCCCACCGCCAGCCGACGGCCTCATCGTCTCCGCCAAGCTCGCCGAGGTTCTGGGCGCGAAGGTCGGCGACCTGCTCGTAGTCGAGGCGCTGGAGGGCCGGCGCCCGGTCAAGACCCTGCCGCTGGTCGGTCTTGCCGAGGATTTCACCGGCATCGCCGCCTATATGGAGCTACATGCCATCAACCGCTTGCTCGGCGAGGGCGACGTCATCACCGGCGCCAGCCTCGGGCTCGATATGTCCAAGCGCGCGGAATTCCTCGCCGCCCTGAAGAAGATTCCGCGCGTGAGCACCGTCGCGATCAAGGAGACCATGCGCCAGGCGTTCCGGGAAACGACGGCCCAGATGATGGGACTCATCCAGAGCATCTACCTGATGTTCTCCGTCGTCGTCGCCTTCGGCGTCATCTACAACAACGCCCGCATCTCGCTGGCCGAGCGGGCGCGCGAGCTGGCCACGCTGCGGGTCGTCGGCATGACACAGCGCGAGGTCGGCGCCATCATCGTGATCGAGCTGGTCATCCTCGCCGCCCTGGCGGTGCCGCTCGGCCTCGCGCTGGGCACCGGCTTCGCGACCGTCATCATCTCGACGGTGAACACCGAGACCGTCCGCCTGCCCCTGGTCTTCACCAGCTACACCTATTCCTTCGCGGTCGTGGTCGTCACCACGGCGTCCGTCCTCTCCGCCCTGGTCGTCCTGCGCAAACTCAAGCAGCTGGACCTCATCGCCACGCTCAAGGCTCCTGAATAATTTCCCTATGAATGCTTCCCCCGCTCCCGCCAAACGTCTCCGCTGGCTGCCCTACATCCTCGGCCTCGCGCTTATCGTGGCCCTCGGCTTCGGCCTGCGCCCGCGTCCCGCCCCGGTCGAGACCGCCCGCGCGGCCACCGGCCCGCTGCGCGCGACCGTCAGCGAGGAGGGCAAGACGCGCATCCGCCAGCGCTACGTCGTCTCCTCGCCCGTCAACGGCCAGCTGCGCCGCGTGCCGTTCAAACCTGGCGCCGAACTCGCCGCGAACGACATCGTCGCCGCCATCGAGCCGATGGCCGCCACTCCCCTCGATCCGCGCGCCCGCCGCCTCGCCGAAGCGCGCCGCGATGCCGCCGTTGCCACACTCGGAAAAACCAAGGCCGCCCACGACCTCGCTCGCAGTGAGCTGGGGCGCATCGAAAAAATGTTCGCCGACCGCACCGTCTCGCCGCAGGACCTCGACAACATCCGGCTCCGCGAAACCGCCGCCGCGCGCGATGCCATCGCCGCCGACGGCGCGCTGCGTGTCATCGAGGCCGAACTCGCCGAAGCGGGCGCCGTCGGCACGCCGCCCGCGCTGATCGAAGTCCGCGCG
>JANYAM010000061.1 GCA_025361365.1 Opitutus sp.
GTGCGCACGAAGGCGTTGGCCAGGTGCTGCGCGACCTCGGGATGCGCCGTCGCCCGGGCCGTCGTCATGTAGATCGAAGCCGAGGGGAACAGGGCGCCGAAATATTTCCGCGTGCCCTCGACCGTGGTCAGGTCGGCCCAGGCCGTCGCGACGCCGGCCTCCTCGTAGAAATCACCGTCGGGCGTCGGCGCCACGACGAAGTCGGCCTTCCCCTCGCGGAGCGCGGCGACATTCTTCTCGCGGCCGTCGGTGCCGGTGCGGGCGTAGTCGTCGAGCTTCAGTCCGCCCGCGAGCACGAGGTAATTCGCCAGCGTGGTCTTGGAGGAGCCCGCGCCGCCCGAGATGAAGCGGCTGCCCTTCAGGTCGGCGGTCGTCCGGTATTTGTCCTTCGTTTGGTTTGAAACGAGCACCTTGGCCCCGGGCGTCATGCCCAGCGCGACGATCGTCTCGAAGTCCCGGCCCTCGGACTGGTTGACCACCGTGTGGTGGTAATAGGCCATGACGGCATCGACGCGTCCGTCCATCAGCATGTCGGTGGTGGTGGCATCGTCGCGGATGTTCATGACCGTGACGGTGACGCCGTCGGCGGACAAATAACCGAGACGCTCGGCCAGGACGACCGGGAAGGAGCGGATCTGTTTGATCTCGTCGACGAGCAGGACGATGCGCCCGGGCTTGGCGGGCTCGGCGCGGAGCACGGTCGCGCCGGCCAGCAGGATCAGGGGCAGAAGAATACGGAGGAGTCGCATGAGACGGAGACTAACCGGACCGCATTAACCCCAGCTGAATGCTTCCTGAATTGAAAATCAGGCGAACTGGCCGTCCTTGAGGAGCAACTGGCGGGCGGCCTTCTTCGCGTGCGCCGGATTGTGGGTCACAAGCACGAGCGCGGCTTGTTCCTCGGCGCAGACCTCGAGCAGGAGCCCGATGACCTCGTCGCCAGTGCGCTCGTCGAGATTGCCGGTGGGCTCGTCGGCGAGGATGACCTGCGGACGGTTCATCAGCGCCCGGGCCACGGCGACACGCTGGCGTTCGCCGCCGGATAGTTGCGCGGGCAGATGGGTCGAGCGCTCCGCGAGGCCGACGCGTTTGAGCAGCGCCGTCGCGCGGGCGCGCTCCCCCGCCCCCACCCGGCCGACCAGGCGTGCACCCATCAGCACGTTGGCGAAAGCGTCGAGCTCGGGGATCAGGTAATAGGACTGGAATACCATGCCGAGGAAGCGGCCGCGGCGCGCCGTCAGTTCGCCGAGCGAAAGTTTGTGCGCCGCCTCGGCGCCCCAGAAGAGTTCGCCGCTGTCGGGCCGGTCAAGCCCGGCGAGGATGTTGAGCAGAGTGCTCTTGCCCGAACCCGACTCGCCGCGGATCGAGACGGTCTCGCCGGCGCGGACCGCGAAGTCGACGCCCTGCAGCACGGCGAGGGTGCGGTCGCCGCTCGGGTAGGTTTTGCGCAGGCCGGCGGAGCGGAGGACCGCGCCGGAACGTTCAACGTCCAACGTCGAACTTCCAACGCCCAACGAACCGGAAGTCGGCTTCGGTGCAGTCATTTGAAAGTTGGACATTGAAGGTTCAAAGTTGAACGTTGTCGCCGCGATTATTCACTGCGCAGCGCCTCCACGGGTTGAAGCTTGGCGGCGCGCCACGCGGGAATCAGCCCGGCGATGGTCGAGGCGAGGATGGAGAAGAGGATGATCAGCGCCACGTCGCGCGGCTCGGTATGGCGGGGCAGCGAGCTGAACTGGTAGAATTTCTCGAACACGTCCTGCCCCATCGTCAGGCTGGCGATCAGGTGCACGATGGCGTTGCGGTAATACAGCAGGCCGAAGCCAAACCCCACGCCCAGCACGGTGCCGGCCACGCCGATCACCAAGCCCTGTACGCAGAAGCAAGCGGCCACATGCCGCGCCCGGCCCCCCATCGCGCCGAGCAGGCCGATCTCGCGGGTCTTGCGCACCACCGTCACGAGGAGCGAGCTCGTGATCGAGAACGCCGCCACGATGATGATGAACGTGAGCAGGAAGAAGATCATGTTCCGCTCAAAGCTGATCACGGCCTGGAAGTCGGCGTTGGACTCGAACCACGTGAGCGCATGGGTCCCGGCCGGCAGCTGCCGGTTGAGCGCGGCCGCCACGACATATTCGTCCGCCCCGGGCTGCAGGCGGACATTGTAGCCGTGCACCTTTTGCTCGAGGCCGTAGAGGTCCTGCATCAACCGCAGCGAGCACAGCACCGTGGAGCTGTCGAGTTGCTGGTGACCGACCGCGAAGATGCCCGCCACGCGCACGTCCCGGGGCAACAGCAGCTCGTTCTTCCGGGCCCGCTCCAGGGCCAGCGGCGAGTAGACGCTCACGATGTCACCGACGCCGGCACCGAGCGAGTTGGCGAGGATCGAGCTCAGAATGATGGAGTCGTCGTCGAGCTGGTCGAGCGATCCGGCGATCAAATAGCGGTCGAGCGGCACGACCTTTTTCATCTGCGCGTAGTTGAAACCCTGGATCGCCGGGAAGGCCGGCCGGCTCTCGAACTCCAGCATCACCATGCCCGCCGCGTAGGGAGCATAGGCCTGCACGCCCGGCGTCGCCGCCAGGGCCTTTTCCACCGCGGCCGCCGCGGGTTTGTCGAGCAAGACCGACGCCTTCACCTGCACCTCGCCCTGGGTGTCGATGATCATCGTTTTGATCTGGTGGCCGAAGCCGCCCATCACGCTCATCGTGACCAGCATCAGCGCCACGCCCAGGGCGACACCGACTACCGAGATCAGGGTGAAGAACGGCAACCGGCGGCCCGACGGGAAGAGCTGCTTCAGCGCGAGGTAGACAGGCCAGGGCATGGGGCGATTGCGGATTTCAGATTGGCGATTGCGGATTAGTTACCGAACCGGACGCCATTCAGCAGGCCAATCCGCATTCCGCAATCCGCATTCCGCAATTTACGGCGCCCCGCCGGGGCGCAAGGTCGGGAACAGGATCACGTCGCGGATGCTCTCGGCGCCGGTGAGCAGAATGCAAAGGCGGTCAATGCCGACGCCCATGCCGCCGGCCGGCGGCATGCCGTGCTCGAGCGAAAGGAGAAAGTCGGTGTCGAGATTCTGCTGCTCCTCGCCGACCTGCTGCTCGAACATCGCGCGCTGCACAATGGGATCGTTCTGCTCGGAGTAGGCCGGCGCAACCTCCATGCCGCCGATGATGCACTCGAAGACGTCAATCAGCCCGGCGTCCTCGGCGTTGAGCTTGGCGAGCGGGCAGAGTTCCTTGGGCAGGTGGGTGACAAAGGTCGGCTGGATGAGCGTGGGCTCGATCTTCTTGCCGAAGATCTCGTTCACGATCTCGTGCGTCTGCCAGCCCGGGTGGATTTCAAGGCCGAGCTTCTGCGCGGCCTCCGTCGCCTTCGCCTTGTAGTCGGGGGCCGCGCGCAGCGCGCTAAGCTTGAAGCCCACCGCCTCGTCGATCAGGTCGAAGTAGCGCGCCTCGCGCCACTCGCCGGCGAAGTTGATCAGCTGGCCGCTGCCGGCGTGCTTGATCTCGGTCGCGCCGATGACGTCGCGGCAGAGGTCGGCGAAGATGGCCTTAAGCAGCGCCATCATGCCGCGGAAGTCCGAGTAGGCCTGGTAGACCTCGAGCATGGTGAACTCGGGGTTGTGCTTGCGCGAGACGCCCTCGTTGCGGAACACGCGGCCGATCTCGAACACACGGTCATAGCCGCCGACGAGCAGGCGCTTCAGGCGCAACTCGAGCGCGATGCGCAGGAAGAAATCCGAGCCCAGCGCGTTGTGGTGCGTGACGAACGGCCGCGCCGCGGCGCCGCCGGCCACGCCCTCGAGCATGGGCGTCTCGACCTCGAGAAATTTCCGGGTGGCGAGCGTCGCGCGGATGCTCGCGACGATCCGGCTGCGCTGCATGAGGCGCTTCCGCGACTCCTCGTTGACGATGAGGTCGAGGTAGCGCTGGCGGTAGACCTGCTCCAGGTCGGACAAGCCGTGCCACTTCTCCGGCAGCGGGCGCAGCGCCTTGGCCACGAGGACATACTTGTCCACGCGCACCGTGATCTCGCCGCTCTTGGATTTGAAGAGGTTGCCCTCGGCGCCGATGATGTCGCCCAGGTCGAGCTTCTTGAACGCCGCGTAGGCGTCATCACCCACCAGGTCCTTCTTCACGTAGAGCTGGAGCTGGCCCTCCTGGTCGAGGATCTTGACGAACTGGCTCTTGCCCATGTCCCGGATGACGACGAGGCGGCCGGCGACCTTGACCGGCACGGTGTAGTCCGCGCCGTCGACGTAGGCTTTCAGCGCCTCCCCCGAGAAATGGGTCTGCACCGCGTTGGCGCGGAAGGGATCCGAGCCCGCGGCGCGCATGTCCTGCAGCTTCTTGAGCCGCACGGCATACTGGTCGTGGGAAATGTCCGGGGGAATGTCGCTCATGGAATGGCGCAGGCTTGGCAGCCGGCCCACCGGGCGCAAATGGAAATTAATGCCGGATTAGGACCTGAAAAATCGATTCGCGAAGGTGGAACCTGACCTCCGGGCAGGTTTTCACGCTCGCCCCTGAAACCCGTCCGGAGGCCGGGTTCCACCTACGAAAAAGTTGCTCCGCACCGGGCATTGGCTGATGGTGCTCCTCCGCATGAACACCTCCACCCCCACCCTGCCGGCCCTTGCGACCCTTGATTGGGGCCGTACGGGCTATGCCGGTGCCTGGCA
The DNA here is from genome assembly GCA_025361365.1 of Opitutus sp. GTDB lineage: Bacteria > Verrucomicrobiota > Verrucomicrobiia > Opitutales > Opitutaceae > Lacunisphaera. The sequence goes on from JANYAM010000061.1 coordinate 4,694, forward strand.
ACGGCAGGAGGAACTCGTGGCCCGGCGCAACGCCGGCGAGGTGGGCGACACGCTGGTGTTCACCGAGCACGACCCGGTCTACACCCTCGGAGTGCGCAAGGGCGCCGAGCAGCACATGATCTGGGACGAGGCCGAGTTGGCCCGCCGCGGCATCGCCGTCTGCAAGACCAACCGCGGTGGCGACATCACTTATCATGGGCCCGGGCAGATCGTCGGTTACCCGATCATCAATCTCACCGCCCGCAAGGATCTCCACGCCTACCTGCGCCTGCTCGAGCAGGTGCTGATCAATACCGTCGGCACCTTCGGCCTCGCTGCCGCGCGCCGCGAAGGCAAGACCGGCATCTGGCTCGGCACACGCAAGGTGGCCGCCATCGGGGTCGCGGTGAAAAAGTGGACGACCTACCACGGCTTCGCCCTCAATGTGGACGCCGACCTCGCGCCTTTTTCGGGCATCGTGCCCTGCGGCATCACGGACGGCTCTGTCACCTCGCTGGCCGCCGAGCTCGGGACCGCGCCCTCGGCCGAAGAGGTGAAACGCGTATTGGCGCTTGAATTCCAGACCCTCCTGCCAAGGTTCTTCGCCGGTCAATGACGCCCACCAACCGCAAACCCGACTGGCTTCGCGCCAAGCTGCCCTCCGGCCCGGCCTACCAGGCCACGCGCCGGCTGGTCGAAGAGAACAAGCTCCACACAGTTTGCCAGAGCGCGCAGTGCCCCAACATCGGCGAGTGTTGGTCGCGTGGCACGGCGACGGTGATGATCCTCGGCAACATCTGCACGCGTTCCTGCAATTTCTGCGCGATCCAGACCGGCCGGCCAACCGAGTTCGACTTGGGCGAGCCCGCCCGTGTGGCCGACGCCGTCGCCAAGATGGGCCTCCGGCACTGCGTCATCACCTCCGTCGCCCGCGACGATATGGCGGACGGCGGCGCCAGCGTCTGGGCGGCGACCATCCGCGCCACGAAATACCGCAACCCACAATGCGCGATTGAGGTGCTCACGCCCGATTGGAAGGGCCGCATGCATGACCTCGACACCGTGCTCGACGCGAAGCCCGACATCTTCAACCACAACGTCGAGACGATCGAGCGCCTGCAGAAGCCCGTCCGCGTCCAGGCCCGTTACGAGCGCAGCCTCTCCGTGCTCCGCCACGCCAAATCGCGCGGCTTCACGACCAAGACGGGCATCATGCTCGGCCTGGGCGAGACGCCGGCCGAGGTGGAAAAGTGCCTGCGCGACATCGCCGCTGAGAAGGTGGATATCCTCACGCTCGGCCAATATCTCCAGCCCACTCCGCAGCACTGGAAGATCGACCGCTGGGTGACGCCCGAGGAGTTCAGGCACTGGAAGGAATTCTGCCTCAGCATCGGCTTCGGCGTCGTGGAGTCCGGCCCGCTGGTGCGCTCGAGCTACCACGCCGACGAGCAGTCGTCGAAATACACCGGCGTGGAGCATTTGAACGTCTCCCCGACGCTGGCGCAGGTTTGATGGAGGCGGGGTGCCCTCACCCCGCTCGGTCCATTGCGGGGTGAGGGCACCCCGCCTCCATTGCAGATTTCCCTCGCAGAAACCCGGCCCCGGGCTAATTTTTTGCGGGCAAAGCAACTGACATGGAAACCAAGAAGAAAATCGTCGAGAACTGGCTGCCGCGCTACACCGGCGTGCCCCTCAAGAACTTCGGCCGCTACATCCTGCTGACGAACTTCGACCGCTACGTCGAGCTGTTCGCCCACTGGAACCGCGTGCCGGTCCACGGCCGAAACAAGCCCATGCCCAGCGCCACCGCGCACGGCATCAGCATCATCAACTTCGGCATGGGGAGCGCGACCGCCGCCACGATCATGGACCTGCTCAGTGCCATCAAGCCCGAGGCCGTGCTGTTCCTCGGCAAGTGCGGCGGCCTTAAGCACCGCGCGAAGATCGGCAGCCTCATCCTCCCCATCGCCGCCATCCGCGGCGAGGGCACGAGCAACGACTATTTTCCGCCCGAGGTCCCCGCCCTGCCCTCCTTCGCCCTGCAAAAGGCGATCTCAACCACCATCCGCGAGCACAAGAAGGATTACTGGACCGGCACCGTCTACACCACCAACCGCCGCGTCTGGGAGCACGACCAAGACTTTAAGAAATACCTGGGACGCGTCCGCGCCATGGCCGTCGACATGGAGACCGCCACCGTTTTCATCACCGGCTTCGCCAACGAGATTCCCACCGGCACGCTCCTGCTCGTCTCCGACGAGCCGATGACGCCCGAGGGCGTGAAGACCACTGAGAGCGACAAGAGCGTGGACGACAAGCACGTCTCGATGCACCTGCGCATCGGCATCGATTCCCTGAAGCAACTCATCAACAACGGCGCCACGGTAAAGCACCTGAAGTTCTGAGCCCCGCTCGGTGGTAGGGCGGGACCGCTGGGCCCGCCTCTCACGATGAACACCTCGCCGGAAAGCTTACCTCAAAGACGAAAGCTACCGCATGGGGCAGCGCCTTGTGTTCGCGGAGAAATCGTCTACTTCATAACCATTTGCTGCTCGCTCCGAAACATTAACCATCTTTGCCGAGAGCCTATTGCCACTGCAATTTGGGAATCCATTGAATTTCGCCAAAAGCGCCGGGATTGGTTCGTACGTCTTTGGCTGCTGATGCCGGACCACCTCCACACGCTCATCTCATTTTCCAAAGAGCAAAATCTCACCAAGACCATCGCCACCTGGAAGGAAATCACCGCCAAAAAGACGGGCATCAGTTGGCAGCGTGACTTTTTCGATCACCGCCTGCGTTCTGCCCAAGAACTCCAGGAAAAAGAAGCTTACATCCTTCAGAACCCTGTCCGGAAAGGCCTTGTGGGGCGGGCAGAAGATTGGAAGTTTCTTTGGCAGCCTGACGGTGGGCCCAGCGGTTCCGCCCTACCCCAATGCCTTTCCTAAGAAACTTTTTCTGGTTGGTTTCTTTGTTTGCAGGCGTTGGCGTTTTCGCTGCCGATTCCGCCAAAATCCGCGTCCTCATCACCGACGGCTGCAGCAACCACGACTGGGCGCTGACCACGCGCTGCATCCGCGCCATCCTCACGCCCACGGGGCTTTTCGATATCAGCGTCTCCACCACCCCGCCCACCGCAGCCTCACCCGGCTGGGACACGTGGCGGCCTAAGTTCGCCGACTACGACGTCGTCATCCAGCACTACAACGACATCAACGGCGGCGCGCCGTGGCCGGCGGCAGTGCGCGCAGACTTCGAGGCCTATGTCCGCAACGGCGGCGGCGTCTATGTGTGGCATGCCGGCAACAACGCGTTCCCCGACTGGCCGGCCTACAACCAAGTCATCGGTCTCGGCTGGCGCAAAAAGGACCAGGGCACCGCGCTGCAGGTCGGCGATGACGAGAAAATCATCCGCATCCCTTCCGGCGAGGGCAACAACACCAGTCACGGCCCGCGCTTTGACGCCACGGTGATTCGCCTCGGTGACCACCCGATCCACCAGGGGCTCCCGCGCCGCTGGAAGGCGGCCAATATCGAGGTCTACAACTACGCCCGCGGCCCGGCGGAAAACGTCGAAGTCCTCTCTTACGCGAACGATGAAGTGCGCACCAAACTCAACTGGCCCATCGAGTGGACCGTCACCTACGGTCAGGGCCGCGTCTATACCTCGACCCTCGGTCACGTGTGGAAAGATGACGTGCAACCCGTGACCGTGCGCGACGCCGCCGTGCAGACGCTGCTGGTCCGCGCCCTGCAGTGGCTCGCGAAGCGGCCGGTCACCTGGCCCGTGCCAGCCGATTTCCCGACGGAAAACGCCACCTCGGTCCGGGCCGAACTGCCGCTGCCAGCCAACTGAGCCCCCGGAAATTTGCCACGAAAAGGCACCTAAAGACCTGTCCTGCCATCGCTCATCAACCGTGCGCCTATAGGCGCCTCGTGAGATTCTTCGGCCCGCGGATTCTTGTGCCTTTTTGTGGCAATAAATCCTCCCGCCCTTAATCACTTTCCCATGCTCGTCCGCATCAAAGGCGCGATTTCCAACTGCTACCTGTTGCTCGGCGAGAAGCCCGTGCTGGTGGACACCGGCGCCCCGGGCGACCTCCGCCCCATCCTGGCCGCGCTCAAACGGCACCAGGTCGAGCCGAAGCAGCTCGCGCTGATCCTGCTCACGCACGGCCATAGCGATCACGCCGGCTGCGCCGCCGAGCTGAAGCGCCGCAGCGGCGCGCAGGTGGCGATCCACGCCGGCGACGCCGCGCTGGTCCGCGCCGGCCGCAACGGCGTGCTGGCCGTGCAGGACACGCTCGGCCGCATTCTCCGGCCGTTCGTTGACGAGGAATTCGAGGCCTTCGAGCCTAACCTGGTTTTCCAGGAAGGCATCGCGCTCGAGCCTTACGGCCTGCGGGGTCGCGTCATGTCGACGCCCGGCCACACCACCGGCTCGGCCTCCGTGGTGCTCGCCAGCGGCGAAGCGCTCATTGGCGACGTGCTGCGCGGCAGCCTCGTCTGGCCGAACAAGGCGCGCGACCACTACTTCTGCAACGATCCCGAGCGCAACCAGCGCAGCATCGTGAAGCTCGCGCGCGAGGGCCTGCTGCGCTGCCACCCCGGCACCTTCGGCAGCTTCCCCGGCACCGAGCTCGGCCGCTTCCTCACCACCGACGGCGGCGAGGTGTTCGAGTTCTCGGGCGAGCCGGTGTGAATGGGTGGTCGCCGATTTCCACATCGGCGATCGGCGTCGGTATGGAAACCGACGCCCACCTACGGCGCCACGTCCACCCAAAAGGGCACGAAGGCCTCGCTGCCGGCGAGGTTGACCTGCGCCCAGATGACGTAGCGGCCGGGCGCCGGGATCGTGACCTTGAAGTTCAACTCGGGTCGCAGCGCGTCGGGCGGCTTGCTCAGGTCCGTCTCGGCCGGGTGCAAGTGCGCGAAGCCGCTGCGCGCCTCGTCGAAGGCCACGAGATGGGCGAAGGCGCCCATCACCGGCTGCAGCGGCACGGGGACCTTGTCGCGGCCCTGGCTCTCGATGCGGAATTTCAGGTCCGCCACCTTGCCGGCCTGGAGCACCGGCGGCGTCACGAGTTCGAAGTTGAAGCCGCCCAGCTGGGCCGTCGTGTTCGGCTCGCGCGTCACCGTGGCCACGCTGCCGGGCACCGTGAAGTCGGCCGAGGCGTAGAGGCCACGCTGCGTCGCGGCCGGCGTGAAATCGGCGAACACCCGGTAGGTGCCGGGGCGCCCCGGCGTCAGGGTGAACTTCCACTCGCCGTCCCGGCGGCCGGGCTCGGGGTGCACGTGCTGGTAGTCATTGAGCGTGGGATCGACGATGAGCAGGTGCAGCTTGCGGGTGTGTGCGACGAGCAGGTCCGTCGGGGCGACGGGCTTGCCGCTGGCGGTGGCCAGCTTGAGGGTGAAGTTCACGGGCGAGCCGACCGCGGGGGCGCCATCCGCCGTCAGCGTGACCACCACCGGCGAACGCACGGCGACGACCGGAATGAACTGCGGGTTGGCGGGATCGCAAAATTCGAGCACGCCCTTCCCCTCCATCCGGAAATCCATGTGGTTGAGGTTGCTGCCGGTCGGCAGCAGGCGCACGCCGACGTAGAGTGCCAGCGCCACGGCGGTGATGAGGATGATCTGGTTGCGTTGCGTCGGCAATGGAGGGCGGACGCCCTCGTCCGCCTTGCGGGGTGAGGGCACCCCGCCTCCAAGTTGATGCGATTCGCTCATTCCTTCTTCAACCGGCGGACGAAGTCCTCGACCAACCAGGTGCTGCCGTCGACGCGGTAGGTGATCTTGCCCTCGGCGTTGATGAGGACGGTGGCGAGGGTGTGCTTGATCGTGTTGCCCTCGAATTCGCGGATGATGCCCAGCTGTGCGAGCAGGTGACGCACGGCGGCGTCGGGCCCGGTAAGAAAAGACCAGTTGGTCGTGTCGAGGCCGCGGATCTGCGCGTATTCCTTCAACACCCCGGGCGTGTCGTATTCCGGGTCCAGTGAGATGGAGATGAGCTCGACGTCCTTCGCGCCGGTCGCCTGCGCCGCCTTCTGGAGCTCGGCCATGCGCAGCGTGGCCGCGGGGCACATCGTGGCGATCGGGCACCGGGAGAAAATGAAGTTGAGCACGATCTGTTTGCCGCGGAAGCGGCTGCCGGCCACGGCGCGACCCTCCTGGTCGAGCAGCGTGAACTCGGGCAGGTTCTCGCCGATCTCGCGGTAGGCCTCCTTGCCGCGCATCGCGGTGTCCTGCGCGAGAGCCTTGGCCGCGGCGTCGAGCGCACGCTGCGTGGCGGCGTCGTCGGGCCAGATTTTTTCCAAATAGAGGCCGTTGTCGCGCACCACCAGCTCGGCGCGGATGTGCTCGCCGGGCTTGGCGATCGTCAGGTCGCCCTTCGACACCTTGAACTCCATCGTCATGGCGCCCATGAAGCCCTTGATCTCGTCATGCATGACGATGAGATGACTGTGCTCGGCGTCGGTCTTCACGATCTCGCCCGTCAGCGGGTAGCGCTTCTCGGCGGGGGCCGCCGGCACCGCGGCCGTCGCCGCCTGCTTGGCACAGCCCGGCGCGATCCACGCCACCGCCGTCATTAGCAAACATGCGGCCAGCCGCACGGGGGGCGAATACCTCGACTTCATCTGACACACACATTTGCCAGACACGCGAATTGTCAAAAGGTTTGCGCTGACCTCACCCGAGGTATCACCTGCCGATTCCCACCCAAAACGCCACCTGATGACCCGCTCCGCCACCTACCAGCCCGGCCTCGCTTGGTTCGCCGCCATCGGCAGCGCGTGGGTTTTCGTGCTCGTGGCGCTCGGGGCGTTCACCACCACGATCGGCGCCGGCATGGCTTTCCCCGACTGGCCGCTGTCCAACGGCTCCGTCAACCCGCACGGCTGGCTGACCGAGATCGACAAGTTCGCGGAGCACTCGCACCGGCTGAGCGGCACGATGATGGGCCTCATCACGATCGTCCTCGCCTTCTGGCTGCACCACGTCGAAGCGCGCGCCTGGCTGCGGCAGCTGGGCTGGTGGGCCCTGGCCATCGTCATTTTCCAGGGAGTCCTCGGGGGCACGCGCGTGCTGTTCGACCCGGTGCATGTGCCGGGCTTCGACATGTCCCTCGGCCAGATGCTGCGCATCCCGCACGGCATGCTGGCGCAAATCTATGTGTGCGTGCTCTTCGCCATCGCCGCGGGTTTGTCGCGGCCGTGGGTGGAGAATTCTTTCGGCACCGCCGGCGACCGCGTGCGCCGGCTCGGCTGGTGGTGCGTGGCGCTCCTGCTCGTGCAACTGACCGTCGCCTCGACCATGCGGCACAATTACGCGGGCCTCGCGATCCCGACGTTTCCCTACGCCACGCCCGAGGGCGGACTGCTGCCGGCGGCATGGGACTACAAGGTCGTGCTGCACTTCACGCACCGCGTCATGGCCGCCGTGATCGGCGTCATGGTGCTCATTTACGGCCATTTTCTCTGGCGCGAGAAAACGCTCACGCCGTTCCTGCGCGGTTGTAGCATGCTGCTGGTCGGGTTGATCACTTTGCAAATCACGCTCGGTGCCCAGGTCATCTGGACCGGCCGCAGCGTCGCCATGACCACGGGCCATGTGCTGGTCGGCGCGCTGACCCTCGCCACGACGTTCGTGGTGGCGTTTTTCACCGGCCGCAGCTCGATTGACCGGACCAGCCCATGACCCACGCCGAGGAAATCGCCGCTCCCGCCACCCGCGCCACCTGGCAGCATTACCTCGAGCTGACCAAGCCGCGGCTGAGCTTCATGTCGGTCATCACCGCCATGGTCGGCTACCTGGCGGCGCTGCCGTTTTGGGACTGGGTGCGGACGTGCTATATCATGCTCGGCACGGCGCTGTGCGCCGGCGGCGTGGCGGCACTCAACCAATGGATGGAGAGCGACCTCGACGCCAAGATGAAGCGCACCGCCGACCGGCCCATTCCCACCGGCGTCATCCAGCCCGGCTCGGCCTTCATCGTCGGCTGGCTGATGTGCATCGCCGGCCTCGCCGTGCTGTTCCGGCAGGTCAACGGGATGTCCGCCTTCCTCGCGCTCGCCACCATCGTCGCCTACCTCGCCATCTACACGCCGGCCAAGCGCTGGTCGCGCTGGAACACCGAGATCGGCGCCATCAGCGGTGCGCTGCCGCCGATGATCGGCTGGGCGGCGGCGGGCCGCTCAAACCAGCTCGGCTGGTCGCTCTTCGCCATCCTTTATTGCTGGCAGATGCCGCACTTCTTCGCGCTGTGCTGGACCTACCGGAAGGACTACGCCGCCGCCGGCATGCGGATGATCTCGGTCACCGACCCGAGCGGCCGCCGGGTGTCGCGCCGCGCGTTCATCTGGTGCGTGCTGCTGGTCGCGGCCAGCGCCCTCCCCACCCTGTTCGGCTACTGCTCGTGGTATTACTTCGCCGCCGCCGCCCTGCTCGGCCTCTGGATCCTGCAATCGGCCATCACCTTCCTCAATCCGGCCAAGCGCGAGACCGAGGCGCGCCGGCTGTTCCTGATCTCCATCGCCTACCTGCCGCTGCTGCTCACGCTGCTGCTGGCCGACCGGCTCTATTTCCGCCTCTGACATGACCGTCCACGACATCCCCACGCTCAACGCCGCGCTCAACGCCACCGCCACGGTGCTCATCACCGCGGGCTTTGTCTTCATCAAGCTGGGCCAGCGCGACCTGCACCGCGCCGCCATGATGAGCGCTACCGTGGTGTCGACGCTGTTCCTCGTCGGCTACGTGACGCACAAGATCCTCATCCGCGGTGTGCACACGCCATTCGGCGGCGAGAGGGCGTTCCTGCGGGCGTTCTATTACACGATGCTGATCTCGCACATCATCCTGGCGATCGCCATCGCCTACTTGGTGCCGCGGACGTTCCTGTTCGCGCTCAAGGGCGACTACGTCTCGCACAAGCGGTGGGCGAAATTCACGTTCCCCATCTGGTATTACGTGTCGGTGACGGGCGTGCTGGTGTATTTCTTCCTCTACCAGTGGTGGCCGGCGGTGCCCGCGAGCTGACGGCCGAGTTCGCCCTTGCGACGGTCTGCCCCCGGCCGTAGACGGGCCGGCGTGAAACGTATCCCGCAATCGGCCGCGTGGCGGACTCTGGCCCGCCTGTCCTTGGGGTTGTTGCTCACCCCGGCGCTGCCAGCGCAAAGCCCGGGCGAACAGGCGAGAGGCATCCTCGAGCGAGCCATTGCCAACCAGGAAAAATCCGCTGCCTTGCAGGCGGCGCTCCTGAAACTGGACGCGCTGGCCGGCCACGGCACCTCGGATGCCACGATCGAATACGCCCGCGGCTGGGTCCTTTCCCATTTGGAGCGACCGGTGGACGCCGTGACCGCCTACCGGCACGCCATCACGCTCGATCCGAACCTCGCCGTCGCGCACTACAACCTGGGCGTGCTGCTCACCTCCAATCCAACCACGAAGGAAGAGTCCCTGCGGTATTTTGAAACCGCGGCGCGTCTCGACCCCGCCAACGCGGACGCCAGTTACAACGCCGGGCAGGCCAACTATGACTTGGAACGATTCGGCGCGGCCCTGGAGCAATGGCGCCACACGCAGCAGCTCACCCCCGACGATTTCCAAGTCGCCCGGAAGCTCGTCCAGACCCTGAACGCGCTCGGGTTGTGGGCCGATGCCGCCGTCGCACGGGACTACGCCTTGCGCCTCCTTCGCGAGCACCGCGATCCGTCGGCGGCGAACACCCGGCGCCTCTGCGTGGACCAGCTGTCGTTGAAGATGCACCGGGTCTACATCTATGAGAATGTGGACGCGGCCACGCCCAACCTCGTCTATTTCTGCCGGATCGCCAACGCCCGGAACGATGCCATCGCCCAGCTGGAGCTAATCTGCGACGATGAAGCCCATTATGAGCTGCGGGTGGCCAACGACACCTCCGGCAAGGTGCCGGCGCGCGCGTTCGCTGGCCTCCCATCGTGGTCCCAGCTGAAGCCGATTGTGCGCGAGATGACCGAGGCCGTGCTGCAACCCTAGAGTGGGCGGTCACCGGCTGAGAATGTCTCGTGGAGGGCCCGTCTCCTGACGGGCCGCGGCCCACGAAGACGTGGGCCCTCCAAAAAAAAAGCCGGCCCGAAGGCCGGCTGGGGACAAATCGATTGGTCGTCGCTTACTTGACGATCATCACGCCCGTCATGCCCGACAGGAAGTGCGCCGGGAAGCTGCAGACGAACGGGTATGAGCCCGGCTCGGTCGGGGCCTTGAAGGTGATCTCATCGCTCTGCTTGGCGCCGAGGAGCTTGGTGTGGGCGATGATCTGGTCGGCCGCGGCGGCGGGGATGTAATCCGTGGCCATGGCGGTGACGGCGGAGTCCACGAAGGCC
>JANYAM010000097.1 GCA_025361365.1 Opitutus sp.
GGCTCGACCATCCGCGACGTGCAGGCGGCCCTCAACCGGCCGGGCCTGCTGCCCCGCGGCGCCTACTATGCGCTCGGCGGCACCTATGCAGAGCAACAGAAGGCCTTCAGCGGGTTGATCGCGGTGTTCGGCGGCGCCGTCGCGCTGGTGTTCCTGCTGCTGCTCTTCCTCTACGAGAGCTTCCGCACGGCCTTCGCCATGCTGGCCTGCACGCTGCTCGCCCTCTCCGCCGTGACCATCGGCCTCTGGCTCACCCACACCGAGCTGAACATCTCGTCGATGATGGGCATGACCATGATTGTCGGCATCGCGACGGAAGTGGCGATCTTCTATGTGTCGGAACTCGTTTCGTTGCCGGACGACCTGGATCCCGCCGAGGCCCTCGTGCAGGCCGGCCTCAACCGCATGCGCCCGATCGCCATGACGACCTTCGCCGCGATCCTGGCGCTGCTCCCGCTCGGGCTGGGCATCGGCGCCGGTTCCGCCATGCAGCAGCCGCTCGCCATCGCGATCATTTCGGGCCTGATTCTACAGCTTCCCGTGGTCCTCATCGTCCTCCCGGTGCTGTTGTCCCTGCGCTCGCGTTCCACGTCCCGCCAGCCCGCGGCCGCCGTCATCGAATGAACGCCCGCCTCTTCCTGCTCCTCGCGCTTGCCGGCGGCCGGCTTTCGGCCGTGATGATTGATGAGATCCAAGTTTATACCGATGATCTCAATGCGCCGGGCAAGTTCGGACTCGAACTGCACGTCAACACGACCCTGCAGGGGCGCGACACGCCGGACTTTTCGGGCGAAGTCACCCCGCAGCACGGCTTGCGCCTGACGCCGGAGTTTTCCTACGGGCTGCCCCACGGTTTCGAAGCCGGGCTCTATCTGCCCACGGAGCGCACGGGCGGCGGTTCCTATTTGCTGGCCGGCTCGAAGGTCCGGCTCAAGTGGATGCCGCTGCTGCCCGACGAGAAACTCGGCGGCTGGTTCTTCGGCCTCAATGGCGAACTGTCCTATCTCCCGGCGCACTTTGACCAAACGCAGTGGGGCTTCGAACTGCGGACGATGATCGGCTACCGCGCCCCGGACTGGCTGCTCGCGGCGAACCCCGTGCTGGGCTGGAGTCTCAGCGGCCAGGACAAGAGCGGCCGGCCCGAGGCAGAGCTGCAGCTGAAGGCTTCCCGGAAAATCACGCCCGGCGTGTCCTTCGGCCCGGAATATTATGTCGACTTCGGTCCGCTCGGTCGCGCGCTGCCCGGCGCCGCCCAGGACCACACTCTTTACGCGGCCTTCGACGTCGACCTTCACCCTTGGGTGTTCAACTGCGGCCTCGGGCGCGGCCTGAGCAGCAGCGCCGACCGCTGGACGGTGAAATTTATTTTTGAGGTGCCTTGGTAATTTCGCCCGCCATGCCCGCGCCCGACCAGACCAAACGCGAAATCACGCTGCGCTTCCTCGCCGAGCCCGGCGACGTGAACTTTGGCGGCAAGGTCCACGGCGGTGCCGTCATGCGGTGGATTGACCAGGCCGGCTACGCCTGCGCCGTGAGCTGGAGCGGGCACTACTGCGTGACGGTCTACGTCGGCGGCATCCGCTTCCTGCGGCCGATCCTGATCGGCCACCTGGTCGAGGTGACGGCGCGGCTCGTCCACACGGGCCGCACCAGCATGCACATCACCGTGGCCGTGCGGGCCGGCGATCCGCGCGAGGGCGGATTGAGTGACACCACCCATTGCACGATGGTCTTTGTAGCGGTGAGCTCGACCGGGGCACCCGCCTTGGTGCACAAATGGGTGCCGGTGACGGCGGAGGATGTCGCGCTGGAGCAGTCCGCGCTGAAACAGATGGAATTGCGCCAGGCCATGGAGGCGGCGCTGGGCGCCTGACGCCCGCTCAGTCCAGTTTCCTCAGCTCCTCCGCGATCTCGCCGGCGCGCAGCGGAAAATAGGCCGAGGTGGGGATGAACTCCTGCCCCTCGCGGCTCAGGATGAAACGCAGGAACTCGCACACTTGCGGCGGCAGGGGCTGGCCCGGCGTGCGGTTCAGGCGGATATACATATAGCGCGTGAGCGGGTAGCGGCCGCTCGCGACGTCCGCGGCATTGCCGGCGATGAAGTCACTGCTGGCCTTCGCCGCGACGGGCACGGTGCGCAACCCGGGACCGCCTTCCTCGAAGCCACCGAAGGCGATCGCGCCTGGCTCGCGGGCAACGGCTGCAGCAACCTCGGCAATCGAACCTTCGTGGAGCGCGGGGCTCCACGCGCCGCCCTTCAGCACGGAGATCTGTATGGACATCGAATTGGGTGCGATCCGATAGGGCACGTAGATCGTGATCCGCCGGTTCGCCCATTCGCCGGTGAGGCCGAGCTGGCCCCAGGTGGTGATCGCCGCAGGGAGACCCTGCCGGCGTTCACGGCCGAAGATGGCGTCGATCTGCGGCACGGTCAGGCCGGCGAGCGGATTTTTTTCGTGGACGAAAATGGCCTGCGCCGTGGTGCGCTGCGGGGTGTTGAAGCCGCCGCGGGCCACGCGGATCTCGAGCGGCTCGGGCTGGCCGCGCACCGCCTTGTAGATGACTTTCTCACCCGGCCACAGTTCGCGGCCCATCGGTGCGAGGTCGGTTTCACCGGCGAGCAATGCCTGGTAGCCGTTCAATGTGCCTTGGTGTGACCAGTGCGCGCCGCGGTGCACGCCGGGCTGGAGTTGGGTGAAGGCCGTCATCCATTTCTCCATGAGCGACTCCATGCCGTCGCTGCCGACATTGGCGATCGGGCCGCTGACTGACGCGGTCGCGCGATAGGCGGAAATCGCCGGATCGACCGGGGCAAAATAGCCGGCGAGCTTGGCGCGTTCCACCGCGGCGGCGGGTGCGCTCAGGGCGAAGAAATATTTGTAGTCTGCCACGATCTGCTGGCCTTCTCGGCTGAGCACGAAGGCGAGAAACTCCTTCGTCTTCTGGGGTAGGGGAGCACCTGGGCGCTGGTTCACCGCGAGATAGAGGTCGCGCGTGAGCGGGTAGGCGTGGCTGGCCACTGTCGCATCGGAGGCGGTAACGAACGGTCCCGCGTTGCCCTCGGCCAGGGCGAGGGTCCGGGTGCCCGCGGCTTCCATGAAGCCGGCGAAAGCGATCGCGCCTGGTGTGGCCGCCACTTTTTGCAGCGCGGCGGCAGGGTCACGCGCGATTTCCACGCCTGCGGCCCATAGGGCGTCCTGCAGCACGCGGTGTTGGAAAACGAGCGCCGGCGTTGAGTAGTCCGGCGTCGCCACCGGGATGACAGGCCGGTTCGCCCATTCGCCGGTCAGGCCGAGCTGGCCCCAAGTGAGAACCTGGGCGGTGGCTCCGCGTTTGCGCTGGGCGCCGAAGATGGCGTCGAGCTGGGCGAGCGAAAGTTGCGCCAGGGGGTTGGCTGCATTGACGTAGATCGCGAGCGCGCCGGATTGGCCGGCTGGCGTGAAGCTGCCGATGCCCACGCGGACAAGCAGCGGTTCCTTCATCATGTCGCCCCTGAACTGGTGGCCGTAGGGCGCGAGCTCGGCGGGCCAGGGTTCGCGGCCGAGCGGGGCGACGTCAGTGGTCTCCAACAGGAGCGCACCAAAGGCCGCGGCGCCGCCGGGATGCGACCAGCGCTCGCCGCGCGTGACGGCGGGCTGGTGTTTTTGAAACGCCGCGAGCCACGCGTTCATCAGCGGCTCGAGTGCGTCGTCGCCGACGCTGTTGAGTCCGCCGCTGACAGTCTGCTCCGGCCAATAACCCGGCAGCGCCGGGTCGAGCGGGCCCGCGGCGCGCAGCGCGCCGGCGAGCACCAGCAGCGCAGCAATCCGTTTCACTTGAGCAGGGCCCGGCTGATGGCGGCTTGTTCGGCGCGCAGTGGGACGTAGATGGCCTGGTCGAGAATGATCTGCTGGCCCTCGCGGCTGAGGATGAACTTGAGAAATTCTTCCAGCACCGGATCGAGCGGCTGGCCGGGGTGCTTGTTGGTGTTGAAGAATACCAGGCGGCAGAGCGGGTAGCGGGCTGCGTAGACCTCGGTCATGCTCGGCGCGACCGCCGGCCCGCCGCCCGGCGGAACCAGCGCGAGCAGCTTCAGGCCGTCGTCGATGTAAGCCTGGCCGGAGTAGGCGAGGGCGTAGGGGTCGGCCGCCACGGCGGGAGAAAGCGGGAAGACAGTCTCGGTGAAGTTTATATCCGTGCGCCATTCGCCGCGCTTGGCGCCGACGCTGAGCGCGCGCTGGCGGATGAATTCCTCAAAGCCGTTCCACGGCTTCACGCCCCAGGCGTGGATGGGCTTGTCGGCCCACTCGCCGGTAAGCCCGAGTTGACCCCACGTCGTGATGGCCTGGCCGCCGCGATGGTGGGTGGAGGAATAAATGGCGTCGATCTGCTCGAAGGTGAGTTGTTTGAGCGGATTGTCCGGATGGACGAAGAAAGCGATGGAATCGAGGAAACCGAAATGCCGGTAGGTGCCGCCTGAGACCGGCGCGCTGAAGGGCGGGTAGCCAAACTTCTCGGCGAAACCGGAAACATCGGTCGGCTTGAGCTCGCGCGAGACCATTACGAACTGCAGGTCGCCCTTGATGAGCTCGAGCGCGCCGAGGCTGCCGGCATACGGCGGCGGCAGGTCGAGCGTGACCTTCGGGTAGTATTTCTGGAAGGCGACGATCCACTGCTTAGTCAGCGCGGCGAGCACGTCGGAGGAGGCGCCCTTGAAATGTCCGCTCAGCTCGATATCGCGCCGGGGCGCGTAGGCGGGCAGGGCGGAGTCGAGCGTGGGCTGCTGGGCCTCGGGCACGGGCAGTTCGCGGCCCTGCTGTTTCCAGAGTTCGGTCTGGGCGGCCGTGGGCTTGGCGGGCATGGTCCGGGCGAAAAGCGATGCAACGAAGCACGCGAGCAGGGCGAAACAGGTGGCGAGACGCAGCGGGGTAGACATGGCGGGATCCAGGGTTGGGGACGGCGGGCACCACGCCCACCGGCGGCAGTATCGGCGAGGCGCCTTAATCGAAGGTTAATCCTCTCCTAACAAAATTTCAGTTTGGCCGCGGGGTTGCGGGACCGCTGCCCACGCCGGCCAGGGGCAGCTCGAAGATCATCCGCAGGCCCCGGCCCGAGGCGGGGGTCTCGGCCCAGATACGGCCCTGGTGCAGGGTGATGATGCTGCGGCAGATGGCCAGGCCGAGGCCGCTGCCCTTGTCGTGCTGGCCCGCATGGGTCAGCCGCACGAACCGCTCGAAGATGCGCTCGCGCTGGTCGGCGGGCACGCCGGGTCCCTCGTCGTCCACCGCCACGCGCCAGACGCCGGCGCCGAGTTGGGAGGTGATGCTGACGCATTTGCCGGCGGGGGTGTAGCTCAGCGCGTTGGACAGGAGGTTGAGCAGCACCTGCCGGAGCCAGCGGGCATCGAACTCCACCCGGCCCTCGCCACGATGGACGTCAGCGAGGCGCACGCCGCGGCTATCGGCGAGCACGCGGGCGTCCTGCGCGAAACTTTCCATGAAGGCTCGCGGGTCCTGGGGGCGGCGATCCAGGCTGATGGCGTCGGCCTCGGCGCGGGACAGGAAAAGCAGCTCCTCGATGATGGTGTTGAGGCGGTTGATTTCCTCGAGCACGACGTGGATCGACTCCTCCTGCGCGGGGTTGAGCCCGCCATCCATCAGCAGCTTCTCGGACTGGAGGCGCATGAGCGAGAGCGGGGTCTTGAGCTCGTGCGAGGCCTCCGCGGTGAAGCGCCGGACCTGGTTGAAGGAGGACTCGAGCCGGTCGAACATCTGGTTGAGGAGCCGGGCGAGGTCGGAGATCTCGTCCTCCACGGCGGCGACGGGGATGCGCTCGCTGAGGTTGTCGGAGCGAATGTGATGCGCGGTCAGCTGGATCTGGCGCAGGGGGCGCAGGAGGATGTTGCTGAGCACGTAGCCGATGACGCTGCTGACGATCACCATGAGCGCGAGGAGCACATAGAAAGTCTCTTGATACGCGGTCACGAGGCTGCGCACCTGATCCTTGGTCACGGCAATCCGGACGATATAGCCGTCGAGGGCAAACTCGCCGATGCGCATTTCCCCCAGGTCGCCCATGAGGGCGTTGTAGGACCGCCGGGCGGTGCGGTCCGTGGGGAGGGTCTCGTTGTCCTGGTAGCGGAAAAGCCGTTGCATCCAGATGGACAGCCAATTGCCTTCCATCGGCTGGTCGGGGATGACGCGTTCGCTGAGGTTGCGCGACCGGTAGATCGCCCGGCCGGCGGGCTGCAGGATTTCGATGCCGAACCGGACGGAGGCCGACGGCTGGAGGAGGTTCTGCAATTGTTCGGGCGTGATGACGCCGGGACTGGAACCCAGCCGGCGCTTCAACTGCTCAAATTCCGCGGCGATGCCCGTATCCAGCGAACGGACGATATGCTGCTCGACGAGGTGCCGGCCGATGCGGAAGAAACTTCCGAGGGTCAGGAGGGACGCCAGGGCATACCAGAAGGCGATCCGGACGCCGACCGATTTCATGTCAGCTGGTAGCCGACGCCGCGCACGGTCTTGAAGAGCGGCTTGGCCGGGTCGGTCTCGAGCTTGGTGCGCAGCTTGCTCATGTAGACGTCGAGCAGGTTGGTATCGACGTCGTAGTGCGACTCCCAGATTTTCTCGCAGATGAGCGTGCGCGGCAGCACGCGGCCGGCGTTCTGCAGGAAGACCTCGAGCAGGGCGAATTCCCGGGTCGTCATTTCCACAGGGGTGCCGTTCTGCGTGACGGTGCGGGCCAGCAAGTCGACGCGGATGCCCCGGTGCTCGAGCACGGTTTCCTTGGTGGTGGCCTGGCGCCGCAACAGCGAGCGGACGCGGGCCAGCAGTTCCTCCAGGCTGAAGGGCTTGGGCAGGTAATCGTCGGCGCCGATGTCCAGCCCGCGGATGCGGTCCTGGACGGTGTCGCGGGCGCTGAGGAT
This sequence comes from Opitutus sp., assembly GCA_025361365.1. Lineage (GTDB taxonomy): Bacteria > Verrucomicrobiota > Verrucomicrobiia > Opitutales > Opitutaceae > Lacunisphaera. Next base: position 6,911 of record JANYAM010000097.1, read on the forward strand.
TAGCACCGGCTCGTTGAAGCCGCTCTGGCGCCACTCGCGCAGCAGGTCGAGCCCGTCGCCATCGGGCAGGCCGAGATCAAGAATGATGCCGTCGTAGTGCGTCTCGCACAGGGCATCCCGGGCCTCGGCGCAATTTTGCGCCCAGGTGGTGGTATAGCTGTGCTCGGACAGGCCTTTCTTCAGGAACTGGCCAAGGCGCTTCTGGTCTTCGACCACGAGAATTTTCATGGGGCGGGGGTAACCTGATGAAAGATGGGTCACCGGAGGGGGCGGGCGCCAGAGCAAATTGCCGAAATCGCTCCCGGCCCGGCTAGACCACGCCAATCCGCACCCGCGCGCTCCAAAGGAAAGGCCGCGGGACCGCGCCCAGATTCTGCGCGGCAATCCGGCGCAAGGCCGGGAGACCGAGGTCGGCCTCGGTGACACCCTTTTTCAGGAGGCTCTGCACGAAGCCCTGGGTGAGGAGCAGGCCGGTGAGCCGCTCCGCATTGCCCTGGTCGATGTGATGCACGGCGACCTCCTTCACGTAGCGGAAGCAGCCGCTGGCCTCCATCCGACCCAGGTGCCCGGCTTTGTCCCACAGCTGGAGACCGGCTTCGACTTGGAATTCCCCGCCCAGCGTGCGCGCGGTGCGCCAGCAGGATTCGAAGGCCGCGTCCGCCTCCCACGAGCCGGTCGTGGGCGGCCAGTCATAATCGCAGGCCGCAAACACCCCGCCGCGCACTAGGATCCGGCCCGCCTCGGCAAAAGTGCCCGCGGGCTCCATCCAGTGCAGGGCCTGCATGCAGCAGACGAGCTGGGCGCAGCGCGCCCGCAGGCCGGTGGCATGAGAGTAGCCCGTGCGGTAAGAGACGTTGGCCGCGCGCGTGACCGCGGTAGCCTGGCGGATCATGTCGGGCGTAGGTTCGATGCCGGTGACGCGTTCCGCGTGGTCGGACCAGTAGCGGGTGGAGAGGCCGGTGCCGCTGCCCAGGTCGATCACCAGGGCGGGCCGGGCCACCCCCGAAAACTGCGCCAGCAGCGCCGCCAGCACCGCCGGAGGCGAGGCGCGATGGCGGTCGTAGAGATCGGCAAAGCCGGTAAAGCGGGCCAGATTTTTGGAAAAATCAACGGAGGGCATGCGAGAAATCAGGTTCGTTTGGCCGGGGCTGGAACCCGGCAGTGAACGCGCCGGGCCCGACGGCACCAAACAGCAGCGGGGCGGGACAAGGTCCCGCCCCGCGAAGTGAAGGTGCTCTCCGCCAGGGGATGGGAGAGGACCAAACGGGCCATGAGGGTGGGGTGCCGATCCCCGGGTCAGAACGGGAACCGCACCGATGCGCTGATCTTGCGCGGGGCGCCCGGCACCACGTCGGTCGGGGCGTCACCGCCGGCGATATAGGACTTGTCCGTGAGGTTGTAGACGTTCACGGCGAAGTCATAGCGGTGCCACTTGTAATAGAAGGCCAGGTCGGCCCGGGTCACGGCGGGGATCGCGAGGAAAGCGGTCGTCCGGTTGTCTAGGACCAGGTGCTGCTCGCCCGTGTGGACGATGCCGAAGCCCACGCCAAAACCGCGAAGACCGCCGGTGGTGAAATTATACCGGGTCCAGAAATTCCCGCTCAGCTTGGGCGCGTTGGCCAGCTGGGCGTCGATCAGGTTGGTGGCGGCGGACTGGGTGACCTTCGCGTCGTTGTGGCTGAACCCGATCTGATTCTGCCAGTTCGGCACCGGCTGGTAGTTGAACGAGATCTCCACGCCCTTGCTCTGGCTTGCGAGCGTCCGGTAAACCTGGATGCCGGTGACCGGGTCGAACACGTTCGGCACGGGCTCGATGACGTTGTTGCGGGTGATGTCGTAGACGGACAGCAGCACCCCGACTTTGCGGTCCATGAAGTCGGCCTTCATGCCGATTTCCTTTTGGTCGGCGGTCTCCGGCCCGGGCTGCGGGGCGCCTTGGGCGACGCCTTGAGGCGGGGTCGGCTTGAAGGACTTGGCGAAGCTCGCGTAGAACGAGAGCGTATCGTTCACTTCATAGACCAGGCCGAAGGAGGGCACCGTGGACTTGGGATGGTTGGACTGACCCGGGTTGACCACGTTGCCGGTCGAGAGGAGGATCGCCGAGTCCGTGTATTTGGTGTCGTATTTCTCGGTGTGCAGGCCGATGTTCGCGCGCCAGTGCTTACCCATGGAGATCTGGTCTGACACATAGGCGCCGAGGTTGTAATATTTCGAGATGGCAATCTGGGTCGGCCCGGTGCCGGTGGTCGAATTGACGGTCGGATAGGTCGTCAGGTTATGGATTGGATTGTAGACGCTGATCGGGGCGCCGATGGTGTTCTGGAAAAGCCAGCGGGTGAAATTGTGCGTCTCATAACCGCTGTTCAGGCCGAACAGGAGGGTCTGCTTGAAAGTATCGGGGCCGAACGTGCCATAGAGGTTGAGGTCGAGATAGGTGTAGCGCCGGCGGTTCCAGGTGTCGCGGAGCCGCTGCGTGATCGTGCTGGCGTCGATCGGGGTGGTGACGTTGATGCTCCGGTTCTCCAAGAGCCGGCGGCCGTCGGTATGCTGCACGTCGCGGGAATTGAACTTCAGCGTCCATTGGTTCTGGAAGTGGTGGACGAAAGAGAAATTGTAGACGTCGCCGAGCTCGTAGGCCTTGTTGTCGGGATCCTGATAGACGATGGAATGATCGGTCGGCACGTTGGCGGCCAAGCTGAGGGGTGCCACCAGCGCCTGATCCTGAATCGACAGGCGGTGCTCGCGGTGGAACTCGAGCTTGAGGGTCGCCTCGGTGTTCTCGTCGAACCGGTAGGTGAGCGAGGGGAAAATGTAGTAATTCTTGGACCAGTCGAACTGGCGCCAGGTGGGGGCATCCTCATAGGAGGCAATGAAACGATACAGCCAGTGCTTGCCCGCATCGAGCGGACCCGTGCTATCCAGCGAGGTCGAGTAGCCCATGCTGTTCGTGCCCTGGCTGCCCGCGAAGCTGCCCACGGAAGTGAACAGGCTGTGGCTGCTCTTCACGGACGGCTGCTTGGTGACGATATTGATGAGGCCGCCCGGGTTCATGGCGCCGTAGAGGACGGAGTTGGGGCCCTTGAGCACCTCGACCCGGTCGACGTTGGCCGTGGTGGGCGAGCCAAACCGGGACGCGCCGCCCGGCAGGCCGTCGGTCTGCAGGTTGTTGATCATCGTGTTGGTCGCGCTATTGGTGTATCCGCGCAGCGTGAAGCCGGCGGCCGCCGGACCTTCGCGGGTCATGCCGACCACGTAAGGGTAGAGGTCCTCCAGTGACGTCGCCACCTTGTCATTGATGAACGAGGTATTGAGCACCTGGAGCGTGGCCGCCAGGTCCTTCATATCGATAGGCATCTTGCTCGACGACATGCTCCGATCCTCCTTGTAGGTGTCGATGGCGGTGGTGACCTTGAAGGTATCGAGGGTCACCGAGTTTTCCGGTTCGGTCGAGGGCGCGGGATCGGCGGCGAAGGAGGTGAGACGGCAGGTCAACAGACCGAGTGAAAGCAACGCGAGCCGGCTGATAACACGGCCGGTAGCCGTGGCAGGTGAGGTAGTTTGGTTCATGCAGGGTGGTGGGGTTCCTGCCTGAGACGATTTCGCGCGGACAACACACTAAGGTTTTTTGCCAAAGTCGCGCCCCGGCCGGGCCGGTGGGGCCGGACGCACGTGGTGCCGGCGGGCCGGCGCACTCAGAAGGCGTAGCGCGCCGACACAGTGATCTTGCGGGGGGCTCCCGGCACCACGTCGAGTTCGTTATCCGCGCTGGCGATGTAGGATTTGTCCAGAAGGTTGGTGATATTCAGGCCGAGATCGCCGTGCTTCCACCGGTAGTAAAACGCCAGATCCGCGCGGAAATTGGACGGGATCTGCAGGCTGTTTGCAGCAATGTTGCTGAGCAGGCCCGGCCGGTCGCCCGTGAAGATCAGGCCGAGGCCCACGCCAAAACCGCGCAGCATTCCGTCGGGCACGTTGAAGCGGCCCCAAAAATTGGCACTGTGCCGGGGAGCGTTCGGCACCCGGGCGCCCAGTACCGTGGGATCGGCCGAGTCGGTGATTTTTGCGTTATCGAAACTGTAACCCAGCTGCATTTGGCAATAAGGCCGGGGTTGGTAGTTCAGGGACAGCTCGACGCCCCGGCTTTCCTGCGAGGTTTGGCGGAAAAGATACGCGTTGGTCACGGAATCATAAAAAAGCGGAATCACCTGGGTGGCGCCCTCGCGTTTGATATCGTAGAGCGACAGCAGGATTTCGAGTTTGTGGTCCAGGAGGTCGAGCTTGGTTCCGCACTCGAACTGGCTGGCCTTCTCCGAGGGCAGGATATCGGCGGCGGGATGCGCCGGCGTGGGCAGCGGGGCGGACTGCGGAGGGGTGGGCTTGAAACTCTGGCTGTAGCTCGCGTAGAGCGACGCCCGCTCCCCGGGTTGGTATATCAGGCCTAAGGACGACACCGTGATGCCGGGCTGGTTGGTTTGCCCGGGATTTACGACGACGGAGGTCCGCTTCAGGAACGCGGTGTCGTAATATTTCATGTCGTAGTATTCATAGCGCAGACCGGCCGAGGCGCGCCAATGGCCGCCGAGCCTCATCTGGTCCGAAACATAGGCGCCGCCATTGTAATATTTCGAAACGGCGTCCTGGGGCTGGTTGTCGGTGAGGTCCGTCACGCCCAGTTCGTAGGGTTTGGGCCGGACGTCGTGGACCGGGTGGTAGACGTTGATGGCGCCGGGCAGATCCACCGAGAAGAGCCGGCGGAAATCATGGGTCTCGTAACCCGCGTTGAGACCGAACAGCAATGTGTGTTGGAACATCTCGGGTCCGGTCTCGCCGTGGATATTCAGATCGTAGTAGGCGTAGCGCCGGGTGTTGATGGAATTGCGATAGCGCTGGATGATCGAGCTCTCCTCGACGGGCCAGGCGCTCACCAACCGGTGGCTTTCCGGCAGCGCGCGGCCATCCCCATGCTGCACGGTCCGGATGTTGAGCTTCAGCATCCACTGGTTTTCGAATCGGTGACTGAACGCGAGGTTGTAGGTCTCGGCCCGGTCATATTCCGTATCACTCCGGTCCGTGTAGGAGAGCGTATGATCCGAGGGGACATTGGCGATGAGCCGGAACGGAGCCGCCAGATAGGTATCCTGCGAGGCGTGACGGCGCTGGCGGTTCGTTTCGGACTTGAGCGTGATTTCCGTGTCCGGGTTGAGACGATAGGTGAGGGAGGGGTAGAGGTAATAGTTGCGGCCAAAATCGAACTGCCGGAATCCGCTCAAGTCCTCGTAAGACGCGATGAAGCGATACAACCAGCGCCCCTTCCCGTCGAGCGGGCCGGTGCTGTCGAGCGTGGTCATGAGGCTCAGGTCCCGGGCCAAGGCACTGCCCTGGCCGGCAAAGCTCGCCAACGTGACCAGCACCGAGTGGGCGGGCTTGGCCGACGGCTGTTTGCTGATGATGTTGATAATGCCGCCGGGATCCATGACCCCGTTGATCACGGAACTGGGGCCCTTGAGCACCTCGACCCGGTCGACGTTGGCGGTCGAGGGCGAACCGAAGCGCGAGGCTCCGCCCGGCAGGCCGTCGAACTGGACGTTGTTCAGCATCGTGTCGGTGAAATTGTTGCTGAAACCGCGCAGCGCGAAACCGGAGGCCGCCGTGCTCTCCCGGGTCATGCCGACGATGTAGGGGTAGAGATCCTCCAGCGAGCGCGCCTGTTTGTCCTCGATGAACGACGCATTGAGCACTTGCACGGTGCCGGCGACGTCCTGCGTGTTCATGGGCGTCTTGCTGCCCGCGGTGGTGGTGGCTTCCCGGTAGGTGCCGACAGTCGTGGTGACTGTATAAGTGTCGAGGTGCAGGACCCGCTCCTCCTCGGGGTTTGTCGTCCGCGGTCTGGGGGGGGCAGCCTCCGCGGGAGAGACGGATTGCCGTTGCACGATGAGGGCACCCGATTGTTTATCCCGGATCACGGTGAGAATGGTGTGGGCGGTCAGCAGGTCGAACGCCTCCTCCGGGCTGAAAGCGCCTTTGACGGCATTGGTCTTCACCCCGCGCACCAGCTTGGCGGGGAACACGATTTCCATTCCGGCCTGCTGGGCCACGCGTTTCAAGGTGCTGATGGCATCGCCGGCGGGGACGTCAAAGCTCTTGGTTTTCCCCTGGACCGGGGCGGCCGGAGCCATGGCCGGCAAAACGGCCAACAGAAACGCGGCCAACCAACATAAGCCCCGGTGGTTGACCGTGGCACGGGGTATGAATTGATGCATGGCGAAGGGCCGAGGGGTCACCCGACACATTTCCGGGGAGGATTAGACTGGAGCCGTCCTCCTTGAGCGAGGACGTTCGGCGAAAAATGCGGGGTGCATTTCGTCCGTCGCCTCCGCCCCCCGGCGCCTACCGGGTTTTGTGCAACACGATCTCGTGCTCCCCGCGGCGCTCGGCGCGCACGTCACCGGACAGCTCGAGCGATCGGACCAAGCCCTCAATGTTGTCCGAGCGGACGGAAGCCACGATGGGCAGGCTTTCGAGTTCAGGGTCGGCGATGACGAGCCTGATGCCTTGGGCTTCTCCGGCGCGCCGGTTGAATTCGGCCACCACCTTGGCGAGGGCGGTGGACGAGAAATCCAGCAGCTGCGGCTGCCAGGCGAGCCGTTGGGCCATTTCCTCGGGGGAAACATCCAGCACGCGCGGCGGCGGGGCCGTCGGGGCAAAGGAAACCACGGTCCGCTGGCCGGCGGCGAGCACGGGCACGGAGGCGGTGGGCAACTGGACCTGCACATGACCCTCGGTCACCAGCACCTCGACCGATTCCGGGTCGAGCCGGACATCAAAGGCGGTGCCGACGGCCCGCACATCGACGCCGTTGGCGCGGACAATGAACGGGCGCAGCGGGTTTTTCGCGACGGCGAAATGGGCTTCGCCGCGCACCAGGCGCACCCGGCGTTCGGCCGGCGTGAATTCTACTTCGATGGCCGCGCCCCGGTTTAACTCCACTTCCGAGCCATCGGCCAGCACGCGATGCTGGATGGCGAAAGCCGCGGTCAGGGCGGCCCCGTCCAGGGCGGGTTTCATCCAGGGGCGCCACACCGTGAGCAGCAGGGCCACACCGGCGGCGGCCGCCGCGGCCGGCCAGAGCCAGCGGTAGCTGGCGCGCCGGCGCGCCAGGAGGTCGGGGTTGGGTTCACTGCTGTGCTCGGGCCGCCATTCCGCCAGCAGGTTGAAGTCGCGCCAGGTCTGGTCGTGAATTGCCAGCCATTCGCCGTGGCGGGGATCCTCCGCCAGCCATTGGAAGAATTCATCCTGCTCCGACGCCGTGAACCCACGGTCCCGGCGCACCAGCCATTCGGCGGCGGCGAGATCGATGCGAGCCTCGGGTCCTTCCCGGTGTGATGCCCCGTTCATGCCCGGCCTCCTCTTTCCCGGCGATAGCGGGCGAACTGGGCGGTGCATTTGTGCAGGGCAATCGTCAATTGGGCGGACACGGTGTGTTCAGAGATGCCCAGCTGGGCGGCGATCTCTTTCTGGGACATGCCGTAGACCTTCCGCAAGGTGAATACCTGGCGGCAGCGATCGGGCAATAACTGGATGACTTCGGTCAAAAATTCCAACTCCTGGTTGTGGGCGACCAGGTCGGGGATGCTGGCGCCTTCCTCCAAGACGGCCTGCGTGTCGGTTTCCACTAAGGAAATCATGGGCACGATTTTCTGGCGGCGCACCTGGTCCAGCGCCAGGTTGCGCGCCGTGGCAAAAAGAAACGCCTTCGGGGATTGCACCTCACCGCGTTCCCAAGCCTGGCAAACCCGCACCAGGGCTTCCTGCACGAGATTGTCGATGTCGCACTCGGGGGGGAACCGGCTTTGCAGCCACGCCCGCAGCATCGCCTGATGAGGCTGCACTTCGGCGGCGAACCACCGGGCTTGGCTGGAATCCTGGGGGGGCAAGGGGGGGCGGCTGTGGGTCGGTCACAGCATGGCGAGCATGCATGGGCAGGCTGAAATGACCATGAACTTTCCCTTAAATATTTTTAATCCGGGCCCGCGTTGGGCCATGGGCGGGCCTAGGTCCTAAACAAAATTTCAGCGGACATTAATATTGAGACAAGCTGGCGGCGACATAGTCAGGTTCATGCCCCATCTGCCTCCCGGTCACCGCCTGCTGTTCCTGGCCGCTCTGGTCTCGCCGGCCCTCGCACTGCTCGCCCAGACCGCGCCGAGCGTGGAGGAGCGGCTCAAGGCACTCGAACAACAGGTCCAGGGTCTCGCCAAGGAAAACGCCGAGCTGAAACAGCAGCTGGGCTGGAAGGAGACGGCCGCGCCGGTGCTCCTGCAGCCCGCCAGCAAGGAGACCCGGATGATTCTTGGCGGCTTTCTGCAGGGTCAGGCGGAATTTGGGCGCGCGGCCGACCCGCGCTGGACGGGTGTGCACGACCGGTTTTATTTCCGCCGCGCCCGCATCTATGTCGCCGGCAGCTTCACCGAGGACTTCGACTTCAAGGCCGAGCTCGACCTGCAGGGCAACACGCTCGGCGCCGCCACCGGCCAGCTGGCGCGGGCCAACGAGGTTTTCATCAACTGGCACAAGTATCCCTTCGCCAACCTGCGCTTCGGCCAGGTGAAGCCGGCTTACGGCGGCGAGGCGCTCGCGAGCGACACCAACATCTTCACCATCGAGCGCTCGCTGTCCAGCGACCGGCTGACGGACGGCCGCCAGCTGGCGGCCGCTGTCTTCGGCAACGTCCTCGACAAGCAGGTGGGTTACCTCGCGGTGGTGGGCAACGGCAACGGCGCCAACGTGAGCGCCAACGACAATAGCAAGTTCTCCCGGTCCGCGCGGCTGACCTACACGCCGGTCGCCACCGCCACCGACAAATTCACCGTGGCGGTCGACGGCCTCTGGACCACGGACGCCGGCGTCGCGAAGAGCGACCTCGGCCTGCCCGGCAATCTCTTCACCGGCACGCGCACCATGAGCGGCGTGGATTTCTTCTGGACGCATGGCCGGTTCGACCTGGATGCGGAGTGGCTGCACGGCACGTTTAAGCCGACGGGGGCCCTGCCCGCGGCGAAGTTTGACGCCGAGGGCTGGCAGGCGACCGCGGCGTATTTCCTCATCCCGGCGAAGCTGCGCGCGGTGATTCGGGACGAGGCGTTCGATCCCAACACGTCAATCGGCGGCAACACCATCCGCACTTTCACCTTCGGCCTGAATTACTATCTCAAGGGCGAGGACATCAAGTTCATGCTCGATTACCTCAGCGGGGATGTGCCCGGCTCGACCAGCGATGGCGGGCGCTTGCTGACCCGCGTGCAGGTGGTGTTCTGAAGAAGACCGCGCGGCGCGGCGCTTACTTGTAGTGCTCCGCGACCTTCCAGCCAATGTAGACGCCGAGGACGCTGCCCACGCCGCTCAGGAAGAAGGAGCCGAGCGAAAAAACCTCCATGCCGAACACGGTGGCCAGCATGCCGCCCAGGGTGCCGAAAATTGTCGTGCCCGCGAAAATGCAAAGCTTGTTCACGGGTGCAGCATGGCGGGTCGGTTTTTACACGCGAGCGACAAAATGTGCGCGCTAATGATTAACGGAATTTAACTTTAATCACGCCGCGCGGCCGGTCTTTCCCGTTTACTCACTCTCGCCGCCGGCGTAACCTCGACGCATGAAGTCTACCTCCAAGCCCCTGAGCAAAAATCCGCATCTCATCCAGTGGGTGAAAAAGATGGCCGCGCTGTGCCAGCCCGCCTCGATCCACTGGATCGACGGATCGCAGAAGGAATACGACGCCCTGTGCGCGGCGATGGTGAAGGGCGGGACTTTCATCAAGCTCAACCAGAAGAAGTGGCCCGGCTGCTACCTCGCGCGCTCGGACGCCAGCGACGTGGCGCGGGTCGAGGACCGCACTTTCATCTGTTCGCACTCGAAGGAGGCGGCCGGCCCGACCAACAACTGGGTCAACCCTTACGAGATGAAGAAGACCCTGCGCGGGCTCTTCAGCGGCTGCATGCAGGGCCGCACGATGTATGTGCTGCCGTTCAGCATGGGCCCGCTCGACTCGCCGATGGCCCAGATCGGCGTGCAGCTGACGGATTCGCCCTACGCGGTGGTCAACATGCGCATCATGGCTCGCATCGGGAAGCCGGTCTTCGAACTCATCGACAAGGACAAGAAGCGCGTCGTGCCCTGCGTGCATTCCGTCGGCGCCCCGCTCAAGAAGGGCCAGAAGGACGTGGCGTGGCCGTGCAACAAGGAGAAATACATCGTTCACTTTCCCGAGACCCGCGAGATTTGGTCCTACGGTTCCGGCTACGGCGGCAACGCGCTGCTCGGCAAGAAGTGCTTTGCGCTGCGCATCGCCTCCGCCATGGCGCGCGACGAGGGCTGGATGGCCGAGCACATGCTCATCCTCGGCGTCGAAAATCCGCAGGGCCAGAAGACCTACGTCGCGGCCGCGTTCCCCAGCGCGTGCGGCAAGACCAACTTCGCGATGATGATCCCGCCGCCCGCCTTCGCCAAGAAAGGCTGGAAGGTGTGGACGGTCGGCGACGACATCGCGTGGATCAAGCCCGACGCCAACGGCCGCCTGCGCGCGATCAATCCCGAGGCGGGCTTCTTTGGCGTCGCGCCCGGCACCGGCGACCATACGAACCCCAACGCCATGAAGTCGCTGGCGAAAAACACGATCTTCACGAACGTCGCGCTGACCGACGACGGCGGCGTCTGGTGGGAAGGCATGACCGACACGCCGCCCGCGCACGCCATTGACTGGCAGGGCCACGACTGGACGCCCGCCCTCGGCAAGGAAAAGGGCGCGAAGGCCGCGCACCCGAACGCCCGTTTCACGGCGCCGGCGAAACAGTGCCCGACCATGGACAGCGAGTGGGAGAATCCCGAGGGCGTGCCGATCCACGCCATCGTTTTCGGCGGGCGCCGCGCCACCACGATGCCGCTCGTCTACCAGGCGTTCAACTGGAGCAGCGGCGTCTACGTCGGCGCCACGATGGGTTCCGAGATGACCGCCGCCGCCGCCGGCACGATCGGCAAGGTCCGCCGCGACCCGATGGCCATGCTGCCGTTCTGCGGCTACGACATGGGCGAGTACTTCGCGCACTGGCTGCGCGTCGGCGAGAAGCTCGAGTCGCCGCCGCGGATGTTCCTCGTGAACTGGTTCCGCAAGGGAAGCGACGGCCGCTTTCTGTGGCCGGGATACACCGAGAACATGCGCGTCCTCCAGTGGGTGGTGGACCGCGTCCACGGGCGCGTGCCCGCGGGGACGACGGTCGCGGGCCTCGTCCCGCGCCTCGGCGATCTGAACCTCTCGGGGCTCGCCATCGATCCACTCCAGGTGCGTGCTGCGCTCGAGGTGGACGAGGCGGAGTGGGTGGACGAGGTGAAGCTCCAGGGCGAGCACTTCGCGAAGCTCGCAGCGACGATGCCGCCCGAGTTGGTGCGCCAGCGGGAGGCGCTGCGCGCGCGGCTCTCGAATCGGTCGATCGAGGCGCCCGACATGCGGGTGCCGGCGGTGCCGTAGCGCCTACGCGGCGGGATCCGCGGCCGGAGCGCGGAGCCTCAAGGCGACGGCGGCGAGCACGATGGTCCCGCCGACGATCGCCCAGGGTCCCGGCCGCTCGCCTGCGCCGATGAAGACCCACACCGGATTGAAGATCGGCTCCAGCATCGAGAGAAGGCTGGCCTCGCTCGCCGGGACGCTGCGCAGCCCCTTGGCGAACAGGATGTAGGCCACCCCCATCTGCCCGACTCCGAGCCACAGCAGCACCCCCAGCGCGGCGACGGCGTGGGGGCCGGCGAAGGTCTCTCCCAGGGAAGTGAACGCGAACGGGAGCGTGACCACGGCGGCGAC
>JANYAM010000092.1 GCA_025361365.1 Opitutus sp.
CAGCCGCCGTCGGAATATTGGAGCCGGTGACGACCAGCTTCTCCAATTGTATGGCCTTGCCGGACGTATCACCGGAGGCCGGGCCGGAGGAGGTTTGGGCAGCCAGGCGGGCCGTCATTCCCACTAAAAGGAGGAGACTCGCCGAATAATAACGCCGACGTATGCTAGTGAACATTGGGGGTTCTAACGTTAGGGGTTGCAGGGGAAGTTGGAAATAACGCCATCATCCAGGCATCACTGCGCCAGACGGGTAGCGTGTGGGAGTAGCTTGCGCTCCCACCTTTAATTCTTGCTGAATCGAGACTGAAAAATATTTCAGGGGGCACCCCGAAGCACCGGCCGGAGTCCGGGCGGGGCCTTTCCCGGCCTGCGGTGCGGCTAACTTCAGTAACGCAGCGGATAAAACCTTTGTGCGTCGGCCGCGATCGCCCCCTGCCCCGCCGGGCTCAGGACGTAGGCGATGAAGGCCTGCGTCGGCGCGTCGGGCGCCGGCCCGGTGGCCAGGTAGATTGTCCGGACCAGCGGGTATTCGCGCCGGGCAATCTCCCGTTCCGTGCCCGCATGGAACGGACCGGCTTCGGTCTCGCCGAGGGCGAGTGCCTTCACGCCCGGCACGGCATAGGCGAAGCCGCTGTAGCCGATCGCGGTCTCGTCGGCTGCAACCGCGCGGGTGATCTGCTCCAGCGATTGCGCGCCGCCGGGGGCGTCGGTGTATTCGTGAACCGTGTCGCGCCACGCGCGGCCGGCGAGCAGGCGTTGCTCGAGGAAATTGACGATGCCGGGCGGGTTGCCGGTCTCGCGCCGGACCTTCATGCCGTGCAGCGAAATCTTCCGCCCGGCCCACTCCCCCGTCAGGCCGAGCTGGCCCCAGGTCGTAAGGGTCCCATCGCGGGCGAAGATTTCCCGCAGCTGGGCGAGGGAAATCCGTGCCAGTGGGTTTTTCTCATGCACGAAGATGACGATGGCATGCGTGCCGCCCTTGGTGGCCCGGCTCCCGGTCGCCACCGGCACCAGCCGCGGCGCTCCGCCGGCGAGCTGCGTGATGCGCGCCTCCTCGGCGGCGAACAGCTCGCGCGCGTAGGGCGCCACCCGCACCTCACCGCGCCCGAGCGGATCAGTGAAGTCCGCCGAGAACTTCGCGCGAAGCGTGACGCGCGCCGGCGTGCCGGGATGCTGCGCCGTGAAGCCGGCCGTCCAGGCCTGCATCAAGCCGTCCATGCTCTCGGCGCTGGCGCAAGGCAGTTCCGCGGCCGGCAAAAAACAAACCCCCGCCAGCAAGGCGAGGGTGGTTACTGGCAGACGGGCATTCACGTCACCCGGGCTCAGTCGAGTTTCGCCAACTCCTCCTTCACGACCTCGGGCAACAGCGGCATGAAGACGCCCTCGGCGGCCACGATGTCCTGACCCTGCTTGCTCAGCACGGCCTTGAGGAATTCCTTGATCTTCGGCTCGAGCTTGGCGCCCGGCGGACGATTGACGTAGATGTAGACATAGCGGCTGAGCGGATAGACGTGGTGGTAGACGGTGTCGATCGTCGGCGCGATGAACGGGTCGCCGTCCTTTTCCGCGAGCGGTACGACGCGGACATCGTCCGTAACGTTGGCGAGCAGCGCGTAAGTGATGCCCCCCAGCTGCGTGTGCATGTCATTCGAGGCAACGGTGAACGCGTGGGTAAAGCCCTGGCCCTTGACGTTCTGGATGCCGTCGCGCCATTCGCCGTTGTTCAGCACCTTCCACTTGAAGAACTGCTCGATGCCGTTCGGCGGCTTGAGGCCGTAGGGGTGGATCGGGCGGTCGGCCCATTCGCCCTTGAGGCCGAGCTGGCCCCAGGTCGTGATCGCTTCACCGCCGCGGTTGTGCGACGAGGAATAAATCTGGTCGAGTTGCTTGAAGGTGAGGCCGGAAATCGGGTTGCTCTTCGCCACGAGGACGATGCTGGTCGCGGTCTTGCCGAGCGAACCGAGGCTGCCGGTGGCGACCTTGATGGCGAACGGCTCATAGCCGAATTTCTTCACGAAGTCGTCGTGCTCCTTCGGCAGGGCCTCGCGGCCGACGGGGGCGAGGTGCGCAATGCCGGCGGTGAGCGCGGGCACGCCGCTGCCGGAAGCGCGGGCCTCCATCGTGACGCTGAGGCGCGGGTAGGCCTGGCGGAAGAGCTTCGCCCAGCCGAGCGTGATCTCGTCCATGATGTCGGCGCCGACGAGGTTGAGTTCCTCCTCGGGCACGGACTCGACCGGGCCGGGCTTCCAGGCGGGAATGGCCGGGTCAGCCTTGAGGTGATGTTCGACCGCGGCGTATTTCAGGGCAAACGCGGGCACTGCGAAACCGCAGGCCAAGGCCACGCACAGCAACGTGCGGCGGGAAAGAAGCGACGGAGCAAAGTTCATTTTCTTACAGGGGTTGGGGAACCAGCAGACGGGTGATGGGGTAAGACTGCGGCAATAATGCCGGCGCCGCCTTAAGGCTGGCTTAATCGTGGCTGAAATTTACTTCATGTGTCCGGCCACCGGCGGAGGCGCCACCGGCCCGAGGTTTTTTATCGCGGGGGTGAGACGGCCCAGAGGACCGCGGACTTGAAGAGGGCCAGCCCTTCGGGTCGGAGGTGGGCAAAGCCGTCCTGCCAGAGGAAAAAGTTCACCCGGCGGGCGGGAGCGAGGAACTCACCATTCATCGTGGCGCCCTGCTCGTAGCAGAAGATGGCCGCTTTGTCCGGCTCGCCCCGGAGGGTCGCGATGGTCACCGCGCCGAGGCCCGGCTTGCCCCAGCTCATCTTGCAGTGCTCATCATCCTGCACGTTTTGGAGGCCGGCCCCCAGACCGCCCGCGAGAGGATGAGGTGCGTTGACCAGCCAGATGAAGCGCTGGTCGTCGTCGGTGCCGTAGTCCCGGCCGTTCTTAAGGCCGGTCATACCGAACTCGCCGAGCAGGTCGTTTTCGCAGGTGATCAGAGGCACGGGCAGGTAACGATACTTGGCGTCGACGTCCACCGCATCAACGGACTCGGACACAATGATGAGATCCTGGTCCGCGGCGGCGGGCAACGGCGTGGCCTCGCTGGCCTTGATGACGGTGAAGCCCAGCGATTGCAGCCAGGCCATTTCGCGGTTGTCGCTGTCGCGCCAGCTTTCGAGTGCGGCCAGCCGCTTGGGGTCGGTAGCCGGCTGGGCCGCGCGCGCCTTCTCCAGTTTGGTCTGGTTGTGCACATACCGCACCCTCTTGCCGCTGGCCGCAGGCTCCGCCGCGAACAGCGCCGGCGCCCCCAGCGCGAGCAACAAGAAGACCACCAAGGATTTCATTTCCGGGTGTAGGTCAGCAGCGTGAAGGTGTCCTTGAAATACTTGTTGGGATAAAACGGCGCGATCTCGGGCCGCTGTTTCTTCGCGACATCGATGGTGCCTTCCGCGGTCACGAGATAGACCGTCTTGCTCTTGGGATCCAACGCCATGGTGCGGGCCCACGGGCGGGTGCTGGGGGCTTCCGCCAGCTTGTAGGTGTTGGCATCAACCTGGTCGATGATCACGAGCGTGGCGTCCCAGCCATTGGCCGTGTAGATCTTCTTCGTCTCCGGGTCGAAGACGATGGAGTCGTTGTTCAGCCCGATGGTCTGCTCGGCGACGATCTTGCCGGCGGGATCGAACACGAGCAGCGCGGGATTCGGGCCGCGGGTGGTGACGAAGAGCCGCTTGGCCGCCGGGTCGAACGCGACGCTGTTCGGCTTCACGTGGTTGCCGATCGCCCATTCGCCGAGGAGCGCGCGCTTCCGGGCGTCGATCTTGATGACCTTGTCCTTGTCGCGCAGCGCCGTGAAGAAGTTGCCTTCGCCATCGGCCACGCAGCCCTCGATACTCTCGCTGTCGATCTTGAGGACGCCGTTGCTGGCGCCGGTCTGGGCGTTGACGAAGGTCACCTGGCTGCTGTCGCCCTGGGTGACGATAAGCTGCTTGGTGACGGAATCGTAGAATGCGTTGTCGGCGTTCTCGCCGACGTCGACCACGCCGGTCTTCTTCAGCGTGGAAAGCTGGTAGACGAGCAGTTTGCCGTCTTGCCGGACCACGTAGGCGCGGTCGAACTCCGGCACGAGGATGGTGGAGTTGCCGCCGGCGGAATCCTCGAGGGCACCCGTGACCTTCTTCGTCTTGGCGTCGTAGATCAGGATGCCGTCATCGCGGCGGGCAATAAAGACCACGTCGCGCGAAGTGTCGTAGGTAAGGTAGTCCCAGCTGGGATTGGTCGGGCTCTTGATGGTGAGCGCGGACTCCAACTGGTAGAACTGCGGGGCGGCCGAGAGACCGGCCCAAGTGAGCGCGGCCAGCGCGGCAAGCTTGAGTTTCATGGGGAGAGCGGGCGGCGGACGGTTACTTGGCCGGGGCGAACAGGCCCTCATAGCTCGGGATCTTCTTCTGCAGCTCGTCGCGCAGTTTGGTGCCCTTGGCGAAGAACTCGGCCTCGAGCTTGGCGTTGCTGCCGTTGGGCGCGAAATCAGGGTTCTTGTAGGCGGCGACCAGGAGGCCGTAGTTCTCGCCCTTCGCGTCGCGCAGCGGCATCATCATGACAAATTTCTTGGCCGGATCCTTCAGGCGGTGCCAGCGGGGATCGAGGATGGTGATGCCGAGCTCGATGATCATCACGTCATCCGGGTCGTCCGGGTTGCCGATGCGGTCCGGATAGGAGCCGGCGAACATCGTGTAGACCTTCGACATACCCGGGGGCACGCCGTGGAAGGTGATGCTGATCAGCTCGGGGTGGCTGGCCATGATCTCATCGGACAGCACCTGGGCCTGGATTTTCTGGGCCGGGGCGGTCCAGTTCTTCTTGGGCGCCTCCGCGGCGCACAGCACGGTGGCGCCAAGGATGAAGGCGCAAAACAGTTTAAGGGCGGTTTTCATAAGCAGACAGAGATAGGGGTTGAGGAATGGTGGGGAAAAACCTGACGCACTATCGCACCGGCCCCTAAAACTAACCTTAACCTGTTCTTAATTATTTTTAAGCGACCCGCCGCTCGACTCGCCGGCCGCGGCGCCTAGCCTGCCAGCACCTCCCACCCCATGTCCTTCCTCACCGCCGACCTCATTGACCGCCATGGCGATGTGCTTGCCAGTTGCGAGACACAGTTCCGGCAGTATGGCGGGCGAAAACTTTTCCACGGCCCGGTGCGCACGATCCGCACGCGGGAGGACAATGCTCTGATCAAAAAACTGCTGGGCGAACCCGGCAGCGGCGCGGTGCTGGTCGTGGACGGCGGCGGCTCGCTCCGCACCGCCCTCCTGGGTGACATGATCGCTACCTCGGCACTGGAACACGGCTGGGCCGGTGTCATTCTGCATGGCGCCGTGCGGGATACCATGGCCCTCGGTCGGATTGATCTCGGCATCAAGGCCCTCGGCTCCAACCCGCGCAAGAGCGCCAAGGCGATGACGGGCGCCGTCGACGTGCCGGTGACTTTCGGCGGCGCAACCTTTACCCCGGGCCACTGGGTTTACAGCGACGACGACGGCCTCGTCGTCAGCCCCCGGCAACTTCCCTGACTCACGCCCGCGCGGGCTCGATGTGCACGGCCACGTCCGTGATGGCGAGCGGCGCGGCCATCAGGGCGTCCTTCACCGCGTGGGCGATGGCGTGACCCTCGCGCACACTCTGCGCGCCGTCGACGTGCACGTGGATGTCCACCAACAGGCTCAGGCCGCTGCGCAGCACGCGGCATTTTTCCACGTAGCGCACGCCCGGCACCACGCCGGCCAGTCGCCGGATTTCCGTTTCCGTTTCCAACGGCACCGCCGTGTCCATGATCTCGCCGAGCGCCGCCCGCGCGATGCCCACGCCGTTGTAAGCGATCAGCGCGCAGGCGGCCAGCGCCGCCCAGTCGTCGGCTGCCTCGTAGCCCTTGCCGCCGATGACGCCGATGGCGATGCCGACAAAGGCGGCCGCCGAGGTGATCGCGTCGCCCCGGTGGTGCCAGGCCTCGGCCTTGAGTGCCGTGGCCCCAAATTGTGCGTCCAGCCGCAGCATCCGGCGGGAAAAAATTTCCTTCACCGCCACCACGACCGCCAGCAACGGCAGCGTCAGCCAGTGCGGCCCCTGGTGCGGCGTGACGATCTCGTGCACGCTTTCCCAGGCGATGCCGGCGGCCGCCACGAAAACCGTGCCCGCCACGAAGAGGCCGGCCAGCGCCGAGGCCTTGCCGTGGCCGTAGGGATGATCCGCATCAGGCGGCTTGGCGGCGACGCGGAAACCCGCCCACACCAGTAGCGACGACAGGGTGTCGAGCAGGGACTCCGCCGCGTCGGCCACCAGCGCGTAGGAATGGCCCAAGATCCCGCCGGCCAGCTTGACCACGCCGAGCACGAGGTTCAGCAGGATGCCGACCGCGACGAAGCGTGCGCTGGTTTCGGCGCGCTGGGTGACAGTCGTGTGGTGGTCGGTCGCGAGGGGCACAGGGCGCACACTACGTTTCGGTCCGGCGGGCACAAGGCGGCATTGACCATCCGGTTCCGCCGGCCTACGTTACCTCCCGTCGCCCATGTCTGATACCGCTGCACCGGTCGCCGCCGATCCCGTCAAGCAGTTCTCCGTGTTCATCGAGAACCGCGTCGGCCGGCTGCACGACCTCGTGGCCCTCCTCGCGAAGCACAACGTCCACATCATGGCGATGACGACCATCGACCAGACGGACACGGCGCTCGACCGGTTCGTCGTGGACGACCCCGACCGCGCCCGCGAGCTGATGGCGGCGAATAATTTCTTCTTCACCGAGTGCGAGGTGGTCGCCGTGGAGATCAACGATGAGTCCCAGCTCAGCGCGGCGCTGGGCGCGCTGCTCACCGTCGAGGTGAACATCCACTACGCCTACGCCTTCCTGATGCGGCCGCGCGGCAAATCCGCCCTGGTGCTCAGCGTCGAGGACAACGACCTCGCCGCCAGCGCCCTCAACACCCGCGGCTTCAAGGTTCTCACGCAGCGCGACATCTCACGGTAGGATGCGGACTCCGTCCGGCATCGTGGAGGGTCGGCCTCCCGGCTGACCGCGGCCCGTCGGGAGACGGGCCCTCCAAAATCACCCCCTGCTCGCGGCCATCCGGTCGCCCTCGAGCAGGTAGACGCCGGTCAGGTAGCCGTTCTCGAACATCTCGCCGACCTTCAGCTTGCCCTCGAAGGTGATGGGCAGGTCCATCAGCGGCTTCACGCCGCCGCCCACCATCTTGACGACGACCCACTCGTTGACCTTCGGCATGACGCCGTAACAACACATCATCGGGTCCTTCACGAGGAGGAATTCGGTGACCAGGCCCTTGTCCATCTTGGTGGGCAGCATGAAACCCGTCACCGCCACCTTGTGCTGGTCGAGCGCCTTGATCGGCGCGGGAATCTGGTCGGTCGGCTTGGCCGTCTCGGTCTCCGGCGGCGTGTAAGTATAGGACGCCAGCCGGTCAAAACCCACATTCTCATAACCGTCCGCCTTCGCCGGCTCGGCCGCGCGCAGCGCCAGCGCAATGGCGGCCAGCAGCAGGAGATGACGGGGGCGAAACTTCATGGCGCGGAAGGTAGTCAGGAGAGACGGCGCGTCAAAGCGTTAGATTACGAGACGGGCGCGATGGTTTCGGCCACCGGCACGCGGTAGGCCTTGAGCGCTGGCACGAGCCCGCCGAGCACGGCCAGGCCGACGAAGGTCACTGGCCCCCACCAGAAAACCGGATTCCATTGCAGCGGCTCGAGCACGACGCCGGTCTGCGCCTGGATCATCGACGCCACGAACGCCGCCAGCCCCGCGAACACTGCGAAGCCCGCCACTGACCCGAGCAGGCCGATCACGGCCGCCTCGCCCACTACGGCGCCGAACACTGTCCGCCGTCGCGCCCCGAGCGCACGCAGGATGGCGATGTCGCGCGCCCGCGCGCTCATCGAGTTGTAGATGCTCACCAGCACCGAGCCCGCCGCCACCGAGGCGACGAGCCACGCGACGAGCGTCAGCACCTTGTCGACCCAGCTGATCTTGTTGAAAAGTTCGGCCACGATGCTGCCGATGGGATAGGCGAAGGTGAGCTTGCCGCCCGAGGCATTGATCTGGTTGTTGAGCATCAGGCCGGCCGTCGGCGCGCGCAGCTGGATGAGCACGGCGCTGAGCTCGGTCTTTGCCAGCGGGTTGTGGCCACTCATCGTCTGCACGCCTTCGAGCGGGATCCAGATGACGCGGTCCACCGGCGAATTTGTCGGCGCCAGCACGCCGACCACGGTATAGACTTCCTCGTGCTGCTCGCCGTCGGGATTGAAGGCCAGCCCGTGATACGGCCGGAAGGTGCTGCCCACCGTCCAACCGAGCTGCTTCGCCGCGTAGCTGCCCACGACCGCCTCGGGTTCGCCGATCTTGAAATTCCGGCCGCCGGCCGCGAGGGCGTAGCGTTTGCCCGGGGCATACTCGATGTCGTTGAACAATTGCTCGACCGTGCCGGCGATGCGCCAGCCACGGAAATTGTCCCCGACCGCGATCGGGATCGCCGCCTTCACGGCCGGGTGCCGGCGGATCATCTCAAAATCCTTCGCGTCGATGTTGCCGGGCGAAGACTCAAGGTGGAAGATGGCGTTGAGCACGAGCTGCAGCTTCGAGCCGCGCGCACCGAGCACGGCGTCGAAGCCGGAATTCGTCGCGGCAAACACGGACTGCGACTGCGTCTTCACCACCCACACCGTCAGCAGCAGGCCGGCGGCGAGCGCGATGCTGGCGGCCGTCACGACGGTCGAAAGCGCGTGCTGCCGGAGCGAGCGGTAGATGAGGTTGAAGATCATCCTGGGAAAAGCCCAAAGGCCAAAAGACCAAACGCCAAAGAAACCCCGGCTTCCAAGTGCTGGTTCTCTTTGTTTGGACTTTGGCGTTTTGTGATTTGGCGTTTCATGTGGCGGAGCCACTCAAGGCTTGGTTCATCGCTGCGAAATCCTGCATGTGCTCAAAGGCCGCTAGCACCCGCTCGTCGTGGCTCACCAGCAGCAGCGCGGCGCCGGACTCGCGGCAGACCTCACGGATAAGCTCGAGCGACTCGCGCGCGTGGCGGCGGTCGAGGTTGCCCGTGGGCTCGTCGGCGAGCACGAGCTTGGGCCGGTTGGCCAGCGCACGGGCCACGGCCACGCGCTGCTGCTGGCCGGTCGAGAGCTGGCGCGGGAAATGCCCGAGCTTGTCGCCGAGCCCCACGCGCTTGAGCAGAGATTCCGCGTGCGCCCGGTCCACCCCGCGGCCGAACGCCATGCCGAGCTCGACATTCTCCAAGGCCGTGTGGCCCTGCAGCAAGTTGAAGGTCTGGAAAATGTAGCCGATGGCCTCGGCCCGCAGCCGGTCGCGCCGGGCCTCGCCCAGGGTGGCGACATCGCGACCGTCGAGCCGGATGCTGCCGCTGTCCGGCGCCAGGATGCCGGCGATGAGGTGAAGGAAGGTCGTCTTGCCCGTGCCGCTCTCGCCGCGCAGGGCCTGCTGGGCACCGGCCTCGAGGGTGAACTCCCGCACGTCGAGCACCCGGTGTTCCCCGCCGCCTGGGCGGGCGTAGGTCTTCACGAGGTCCTTGATCTCGAGCAGGCGCATAAGGGAAAATAGCAGGTAGGATTAAACTCTCTAAGAGGTCAATGGTTACGCCCCCGCACCCAGATTTAACTGGCTTCACTTCCGGGCGTTTGCCAAGTTCCGCGCCCAACACACCCCACTAAATCCCCCCAGCTATGTTCAAATCCTACCCCTGGAAACGAGCGGGCGCCCTGGCCACTGCATTGGCCGCGTCCGCTTCCCCTGCCCTCGCCAGCGAGGCCGACATCCACATCCCCGACCTCAACTCCGTCAAGTTCCTTGGCGGCTCGTTGAGCGGTAACAACGTCCTGATGATCGGGCTCGCGGTCTGCGTCCTCGCGATGATCTACGGCTGGATGCAATACGTGCAGACCAAAAACCTGCAGGTGCACAAGTCCATGGCCGACGTTTCCCAGATCATCTGGGAAACCTGCAAGACCTACCTCTTCCAGCAGGGCAAGTTCCTCGCCGGCCTCTGGATTCTCATCGCCGTGTGCATGGGTTATTACTTCGGCGTGCTCTCGGGCAATTCGACCGGGCACGTGATCATCATCCTGCTGGCCTCGGTGCTCGGCATCCTCGGCAGCTATGGCGTCGCGTGGTTCGGCATCCGCATCAACACGGTCGCCAATTCCCGCGCGGCGTTCTCCGCCCTCAAGGGCAACCCGCTCGCCACGCTCCTCATCCCGCTCAAGTCGGGCATGAGCGTCGGCCTGGTCCTCGTCGCCATCGAGCTGTTCTTCATGATCTGCATCCTGGCGTTCCTGCCGGGCGATCTCGCCGGCCCGTGCTTCATCGGCTTCGCCATCGGCGAGTCCCTCGGCGCCTCGGTGCTTCGCATCTGCGGCGGCATCTTCACCAAGATCGCCGACATCGGCGCCGACCTGATGAAGATCGTCTTCCAGCTCCCCGAGGATGACCCGCGCAACCCCGGCGTCATCGCCGACTGCACCGGCGACAACGCCGGCGACTCCGTCGGGCCGACCGCCGACGGCTTCGAGACCTACGGCGTGACCGGCGTGGCGCTCATCGCCTTCCTCGCCCTCGCGCTCGCCGCCAATCCCGCGCTCTGCGCCACCCTCATCGTCTGGCTCTTCGCCATGCGCATCCTGATGGTGCTGACGTCGCTCGCCAGCTACTGGATCAACGACTTCGTCTCGAAGGCCGTGTGGGGCAACGCCAAGAACTTCAACCTCGAGCACCCGCTGACCAACCTCGTTTGGATCACCTCGATCGTCTCGATCGGCGTCACCTACGCCGCCAGCTACGTGCTGCTCGGCCACCGGATGGGTTACCCGGACCTCTGGTGGGTGCTCTCGACCATCATCTCGCTCGGCACCATCGCCGGCGCGCTGATCCCGGAGTTCACGAAGATCTTCACCTCGACCGAGAGCCGCCACGTCAAGGAGGTCGTCACGTCCTCCAAGCAGGGCGGCGCCTCGCTCAACATCCTGAGCGGCCTCGTCGCGGGTAACTTCTCCGCGTTCTGGACCGGCCTCTGCATCCTCTCGCTGATGTTCGGCGCGTATTACTTCTCCGGCCACGCCGCGATCCAGGCGATGATGCCCGAGCAGTTCCGCTTTGCGGCGCCGATCTTCGCGTTCGGCCTCGTGGCCTTCGGCTTCCTCGGCATGGGCCCCGTCACCATCGCGGTCGACTCGTTCGGCCCGGTCACCGACAACGCCCAGTCAGTCTATGAACTCTCGCAGATCGAGGGCAAGGCGGGCATCGTCGCCGAGATCGAGAAGGACTTCGGCTTCAAGCCCGACTTCGAGGGCGCCAAGCACCAGCTCGAAAAGGGCGACGGCGCCGGCAACACCTTCAAGGCCACCGCCAAACCCGTACTCATCGGCACCGCGGTCGTCGGCGCGACCACGATGGTCTTCGGCATTATCATGATGCTGCAGGCGCACTATTCGGCGATCGATCCGCACTTCAGCGTGCTGGAGCGCCTGTCGCTCGTGCACCCCGAGGCGCTCATGGGCCTCCTGATGGGCGGCGCGGTCATCTACTGGTTCACCGGCGCCTCCACTCAAGCCGTCGTCACCGGCGCCTATCGCGCGGTCGTCTATATTAAGGACAACATGAAGCTCGATGCCGCGACGGCGGCGACCGAGGCGTCCAAGGAAGTCGTGAAGATCTGCACGCAGTATGCGCAGAAGGGCATGATCAACATCTTCGTCGTCATCTTCTGCTTCAGCCTCGCGCTGGCGTTCTTCGACCCGTTCTTCTTCATCGGCTACCTCGTCGGCATGGCCTTCTTCGGCCTCTTCCAGGCCATCTTCATGGCCAACGCCGGCGGCGCGTGGGACAACGCCAAGAAGATCGTCGAGGTCGACCTCAAGATGAAGAACACCCCGCTGCATGCCGCGACCGTCGTCGGCGACACCGTGGGCGACCCGTTCAAGGACACGTCGTCCGTCGCGCTGAATCCCGTCATCAAGTTCACCACGCTCTTCGGCCTCCTCGCCGTCGAAATCGCCGTGAAGATGGAGCCGGGCCTGAAGCACGCGCTCGGCGCCGTGATCTTCGTCGTGGCGCTGGTGTTCGTGTATCGCAGCTTCTACGGCATGCGCATCCCGGTGGACGAGGCCAAGAAAGCCTGACGCGCAATCCAACCACCTCTTCCAAGGCCGCGGCAACTGCCGCGGCCTTTTTATTTAGTCCGGCCTTAGTGCTGAAGACCCAATCAATCAGCGATTGGCCTTAATTGTTTTTATCCCGACATGAAAACCCATCTCTTTGCGCGGCGCGGATGGCGAGGTGAGCGGGGGACGGAGCTTCTCGTAGATGTCCCGCAGAATAAACTGAGGATTGCCCGTGGTTGAAATCACCTCCACCTCCCAACGCCGGCCCTGGACCTCCAGGTTGTAGAGGCTGTAACCCAGGCCGTTGACCGGCGGAGCGTCTTGATGGATGCTGCAGGTGTAGATATCGCATCGGTTGGCCCCCAGCCCCTCTTCATTGGTCCATTTCCAAGTGGCGGTGACTTTCTTGCCGGTGTCCTGATCGGTGAATTCCCGGACGATCGGCGTGGGGTTGAACTTCAGGTCATCGTGATCGTTGGGATTGGGGGCGGAGGTTTTGTGTGAACTCTGGGCGGACAAACCGGCCGCGCTGCAAAGCGCGCCGAGAACTAGCACAAGCGGTCGTAGTGTTTTCATGGCAACAGGTGAATGGATGCGAGAAACGTCCCGCCCCGTCAGTTTCTTTCAGGAAACTTTGGCGGAGTATTGAATGAACTCGCCGCCCCCGCGCACCGGCGTAAGCTGATCTCATGCTTCGCCGACTCCTTCCCCTTCTGCTGCTCGCTGGCGCTTCGCTCGCTGCCACGGAGAAACTGGCCGACGGTCTCTACGCCGAGTTCACCACGCCGCGGGGCGTTTTTGTCACTGAGCTGCATTACCGCTCGGTGCCCCTCACGGTCGCCAGCTTCGTCGGCCTCGCCGAGGGCACCCTCGCCCCGCGCGACGGGAAACCGTTCTTCACCGGCCTGACCTGGTATCGCGTCGTCACCGGCTTCGTCATCCAGAGCGGCAACCCCGGCCTCAAGGATACCGGCGACGCGCCCGTGCCCTATGTCTTCAACGACGAGTTCGTGCCCGGCCTACATAACAAGGACGTCGGCACGCTCTCCATGGCCAACGCCGGTCCCGACACCAACGGCTGCGAGTTTTTCGTCACGCTCGGCGACGGCACTCGCCTCAACTACCTGCACGCCGTCTTCGGCCGCACCATCCAGGGCCTCGAGGTGCTGCCGCTGATCCAGCCCAACGACGCCTTCACGATCAAAATCCTCCGCGTCGGCGCCGAGGCGCGCGCATTCAAGGCGGATCCGGAAACCTTCAAGGCCCTTGCTGCAAAAGTCCGCCCCTACGCCGGCTCCGCCGAGCCCGGGCCGACGGCGCATTTCGACGACCCGCAGCAATTGATCCCGCACCCGACGGAAGCGCTGCCCGACGTGCCACCGCGCGCGAAAAATTTCAACTTCAAGCTGGCCAACTTCGAGCGCGCCACCGGCGTGCGCGTCGTGGGCCGCCTCTTCGCCAAGTCGCCGACCGAGGCCGAGGATGCCGTGCCTGGCGCCTACATGCACGCGCTGGCCCAGAAGCTCGGCGTGGATAAACGCGGCGCGCTCGCCGCTTACTTCGCCGACGAGAAGGACTGGCGCGTCTGGCTCAGCGATGATGCGGCCGACATTTTCCTCGGCCATCACGCCACCGCCACTGACCTCGCACCCGAAGGCCCGCTGCACAAGGTGAAGACCGCCTTCAT
This sequence comes from Opitutus sp., assembly GCA_025361365.1. Classification (GTDB taxonomy): domain Bacteria; phylum Verrucomicrobiota; class Verrucomicrobiia; order Opitutales; family Opitutaceae; genus Lacunisphaera. Next base: position 13,816 of record JANYAM010000092.1, read on the forward strand.
TGATGCCGCCGCGGCCGAGGGCGACGCCGCTTTTGCCCGGCAACAAAAAGCCGCTCCGGCCGACAAGCAGCCGCCACCCGCCCAGCATTTGAAACTCCAAGTCGACGCCCTCCTCGACGGTCTCATCCTCAAACTCGAACCCAAATGAAATCCCGCGCACTCCTGCTTTCCCTGTTCCTCGTTTCCGGCGCTCTGCTCTCCGCCGCCGACAGCGTGCGTGACGCCGTCGCCAACAAACTCGCCGCCGACTACCCCGCGCTGGAAAAATTCTACGTCGACCTGCACCAGCACCCGGAGCTCTCCCTCATGGAGGAGAAGACCGCGGCCAAGGTCGCCGCCGAGCTGCGCGCGGCCGGCTGCGAGGTCACCGAGAAATTCGGCGGCACCGGCGTCGTCGGCGTCCTGCGGAACGGCCCGGGGCCCACGCTGCTCATCCGCACCGACATGGACGCGCTACCCGTGAAGGAGGAGACCGGTCTGCCCTACGCGAGCACGGTGCGCGTCACCGACCTCAGCGGCCACGCCGACGTGCCCGTCATGCACGCCTGCGGCCACGACATTCACATGACGGTGTTCACGGGCACAGCGCGCATGCTGGCGGCCCTGAAGGACAAATGGTCCGGCACGCTGGTGTTCGTCGGCCAGCCCGCCGAGGAACGGGTCGTCGGGGCCCGCGCCATGCTCAGCGCCGGACTTTACCGCCAGTTTCCCAAGCCCGATTTCGCGATCGCCTTGCACGACGAAACCGAGATCCCCGCCGGCACGGTCGGCACGATCGAAGGCTACAGCCATGCCAATGTGGACACCGTCAATATCACGGTCCGCGGCGTGGGTGGACACGGGGCCAAGCCCTATCTGGGCAAGGACCCCATTGTTCTGGCCGCGCGCATCGTCGTGGCGCTCCAGACCATCGTCAGCCGCGAGCTGCGCGCGACCGATCCCGCCGTCGTCACGGTCGGCTACATCCAGGGCGGCCTGAAAAACAACATCATCCCCGACGAGGTGAAGCTGGGGCTTACGCTGCGCTCCTATTCCGATGAAGTGCGGGCCCATCTCGTCAGCTCCGTCCGCCGCATCTGCCGCGGTGAGGCGATTGCCGCCGGCCTGCCGGACGAACTCATGCCCGAGGTCGAGGTGAATGCCGCCGAGGGCGCGACTGCCCTCTACAACAACCCCGCCCTGACCCACCGCGTGCGCAGTGCCCTCGAACGCTGGCTCGGGGCGGACAACGTGAAGACCTTTGAACCCGCCATGGTGTCGGAGGATTTCGGCGAGTATGGCCTCACCGCGGAGCATGTGCCGCTGTGCATGTTCCGCCTCGGGGCGCTGTCCGCGGAAAGGATCACCGAAAGCGCGCGGACCGGCGCGCCCCTGCCCTCGCTTCATTCGGGCAAATTCGCCCCGCTGCCCGAGCCGACGATCAAGACCGGCGTCACCGCGCTCACCGCCACGGCGCTGGAACTGTTGGGCAAAAAATAATCCCATGCGCCAGTTCGGTATCCTGCTCATCCTCGGCCTCGTGCTCGCGTTCATCGCGTTCCAGGCCCGCACCGGCATCTTCCGGCGCGCCAACCCCGGCGAGCCCGCCAACAAATACATGCGGCAGATCATGGAGAACCCGCAGCTGAGCGAAGCCGATGCCGCCATCCTCCGCGAGCGCTACGGCAACGCGCACCTGAATCCTTCCGGGTTGCGCTACATCGAGCGCCATCCCGGCACCGGGCCGACCCCGGCCACCGGCAGCGAGGTCGTCGTGCATTACGACGGCTACCTGCTCGACGGGACGAAATTCGACAGTTCGCGCGACCGCGGCACGCCCTATGTCTTCCGCGTCGGCACCGGCAGCGTCATCAAGGGCTGGGACGAGGCCCTCGCCGCGATGAAGCCCGGCGAGAAGCGCACGCTCATCATTCCCTTCTGGCTCGGCTACGGCACGACGGGCAAGAGCCCGATCCCGCCCCGAGCCACGCTCGTCTTTGACGTGGAGCTGCTGGAAATAAGGTAGGGCGGCGAGTCCCTTCGCCGCCTTCCCCGGCGCGGAGCGGAGTCCGCGCCCTACCCCTCACAATCCGAGCAAGCTGCCGTTGCGCTTGAGCCATTTCTCGGCCTCGCGCCACCACGGGCAGACCTCCTCGACCCGCGCCCAGAAGCGGTCTGAGTGATTCATCTCCCGCAAGTGCATGAGCTCGTGGTAAAGAATGTAGTCGCGCACGGTGTCCGGCGTCTGCACCAGCCGCCAGTTAAGGGAGACGGTGCCGCCCGCCGAGCACGAGCCCCAGCGCGAACGCTGGTTGCGCACCGTCACGTGCTTCACGTCGGCGCCGGTCTCGGCCGCCAGTTCCCAAGCGCGCGCTGGCAGCTCGATCTTGGCGCGGCGGGCGAAGTGCGCCTCCAGTGTCGGCCGCAGGTCGCCTTCAAACGACGCCACGCGGAAAATATCCGCGGCCAGGCACACCGTCACGCGCGCGCCGCGACCCAGGGGATCAGCTTCGCCCGCCCGGCGGATCTCCGTCATTTCGCCCCGCCACAACACGGAGGTGCCGATGGTCCAGATTTCCGCCACTCGCGGCTTGCGCGCGTGACGCGCCCGGGCCCGCTCAAGCCAGTCGCGGTGTTGCTCGACAAAAACCCGGGCCTCCCGTTCCGAGCCGCGGGCAGGCACGGTGGCCACCGCCACCCCGTCGCGCCGGAGCGTCAGCCGGTAATGCCGGGCGCGCTGGCTCCGGACAAACACCAGGTCCGGCCGGGCCGGGGTTCTGGTTTCGAAAAATTCCTGCTGGTCGCCGCTCACGAGGCACAGGACTAAACCGGCCCGGGACCCGAGGCCAGCCGGCAATTGCCCTCCTGGCTCCAAGTGGGCCGGCGATTTTTTACCGAGTCTCACGAAATTTCTTGAAAGAAGTCGTTAGTGCAAACTGTTTTAGCCTGAATGCTTGCACACCTGATAAATACCAGTAGTAATCTTAGGGACTGTTAATTAACTGATGCCGCAAGGTCCGCACATCTCCCCTTTGGTTCGCCGTCGGTCTAGGGCTTTCACCTTGGTTGAAATCATGGTGGTTGTCGTGATCATCGGTTTACTCGCGGCCGCCTCCCTGCCCGCCTACCGCCTGATCACGCTCCGCTCACGGGCGGCCAGCGTCGTCAACGATTTCCGCACCTTTTCGACGGTCTTCATCGCCTACAGCATTCAGAACGGCCGCTACCCCGACGATGGCGACCCGCAGGTGGTTCCGCCCCAGGTGGCCGGCCAGTTGCCGGGCAATTTCAGCCAGCGGTCTCCGATCGGCGGCGTCTACAAATGGAATTTCGACACCCCCGCCGACGGCGTCCCGGCGAAGGCCGCGATCATCCTGCAGGCGGCGACCGGCAACCCGCTGCTCGACGATGTCGAACAGCTCGAGGCCATCGACAAGCAGATGGACGACGGCAACCTCACCACGGGCAACATCCAGCTCGGCTCGACCAATTCGCTGGTGTTCATCATCGAAAAATGAGCACCACCTACCGCATCACCCTGGTCCAGCTCAAGCCCGACGCCGCCGGCGTGGGCAGTGCCAGCGACAAGATCGAGCACGGCACGCACCCGGTTGAAGAAATTGTCCGGCTGGCCGGCAAGCTTCTCCTCCTCGACCTCTCAAGCACCAAGGCCGAGCCCGGCATTATCGTCCAGCGCGGCGACAAGGGCTGGCGCATCGGGATCCACCAAGGCCGCCTGCGCATGCACAAGAGCATGTCGCTCTTCGACGATTTCTGGACTGCTGAGGACGCGGCCGCCCTGGCCGAGCTGCCGCCGTTCCATGTCGGCACCAACGCGCCCCAGCGCACCGCCCATGCCTCCCCTACTCCGGGGCGCCACGGCGCCGTGCGCACCGTGATCGAGGCCGTCGGCCTCTTCGCGGCCGCGCTCGTGCTGGTCGCCGTCGGCCTGCGCTTCGGCCTGCCGCAACGCCGCCTGAGTGATCTGCCGCCGGGGATCGCCATTGTCACGGCGTCCGACGAGCGGGACACCATTTTTAAGACCGTGGCCGGGGTCTATTCGACGGACCGGAAGCCGGGCAGCCAGCTGGTCATCATCACGGCTGACGGCCAGGTTTCGCTCGGCACCATCGGCAAGGACGGCAAGCCTAGCAAGCCCCGCCTGCAGGAACAGGCTCGCGCCGGGCGCCAGGGCAACGTCGCTTGCGTCGTCACCTCTTTTGGCGTCATCGCCGGCATCTCTCCCCCGGATGAAGTGATGTTCGGCCGGTTCGCCTGGAAGAAGGCGCCCACCTCGGTCACTGGGTCAACTGACCCGGGTTAAAGCAGCTCCAGCCGCCAGTCCGGCGGCGTGTCTTTCACGAGGGTCAGCCAGCCGAAGCTCGCGCGGGCCCCGCGGTTTGGCCGCGTGATGCAGCCGGGATTCAGCCAACGCACGCCGTTGGCGTCGGTCTCGTTCCGCGGCACATGCGTGTGGCCGTGCAGCACCAGGTGCACGCCGGCCGGGGCGCGCGGCGGCGGGATGTGCACGAGGTGGCATTTCAGCCCGGCGCGTTCGAAGCGTCGCTCCAGCGGCCAGAGGTTGTGGCACTCGTTGTTGCCGAGCACCACGAACAGCGGTTTGCCCAGCGCCTCGAACTCCGCGAGCGTGTCCGCTTCACACACGTCGCCCAGGTGCCAGATCTCGTCGGCCGCCGCGAGCCGCGCCGGCAGGTCCGGCGGATAACGGTCGTGGGTGTCAGCGATGACCGCGATGCGCATCGGCGGTCAGCGCCCGGCCACAGCGAGGGTCCAGACTCCGGCGAAGGCGGCGAGGACAGCGGGATGCATGCCCGGCAGCGTGCGGTTTTCCGCCCGGCCCGCAACCCCGGAGCGGGCTACTTGGCCGAAGGGACACCCACGAGCGGCACGTAGGGCTCCTCGTGCAGGTCGGCGGTGCGTCGGCCGGCGAGCAGCTGCCACCACACCCGCGCGCACGCGAGCACGACCAGCACCACGCAGGTGAGGAACACCCCGGTGACGGCGGCGTTGACCTGGGCGTTGAAAATCTGGCGGGCCATCGTCGCGGCCTCGGCCGGCGCAGCGGCGGGCAGTTTCTCCGCGAAGCTCGCGGCTTGCGCGAGGAAACCGAGCCGGGGATTCGCACTGAAAATGAGCATGTATCCCGCGGTGAGCGTTACGACCAGTAGCCACAGCAGCGGCGCGAGCGTGACCCAGGCATAGCGCGCCCGGCCCATCTTGAGCAGCACGGTGGTGCCGAGTGCGAGCGCGATGACCGCGAGCAGCTGGTTGGCCACGCCGAAGATCGGCCAGAGCGAACGGATGCCGCCGAGCGGATCGATCACCCCTTGGTAAAGGAACCAGCCCCAGCCCGCAACGAAGAGCAGCGTGGCGGCGAAATTGCCCGCGGCCGACGTCGTATGGCCGAGCGGTTTCCAGACATAGCTCAGCAAGTCCTGCATCAGGAAGCGCCCCACCCGCGTGCCGGCGTCAATCGCCGTGAGGATGAACAGCGCCTCGAACATGATCGCGAAGTGATACCAGAGCGCCGTGGCCGCCCGCCCGCCGAGCACGCCGGCGAACATCTGCGCCATGCCGAGCGCGAACGTCGGCGCGCCGCCGGCGCGGCCGATCATGGTCTTCTCGCCCACGCTCGCGGCGAGGTCGGCCATCTGCGTCTCCGTCACCGGGAAACCGAGTGCGGTAACGTTCGCCGTGACCGCCGCCGCCGAACCCGTGAGGTTGACCGCAAAATATTCGCCCGGCTGCATCGCGCACGCGGCGATCAGCGCCATGATGCCGACGCACATCTCCGTGATCATCGCGCCGTAGCCGACCACGCGGATGTGGTTCTCGTTCGCAATCAGCTTGGGCGTCGTGCCCGACGCGATAAGCGAGTGGAAGCCCGAGACGGCCGCGCAGGCGATGGTGATGAAGCAGAACGGGAACACCGGGCCCGGCAGGATCGGGCCGTTGCCGTGGATGAACTGCGTGAGCCCCGGCATCTTCAGCACGGGCGCCAGCCAGACGATGGCCAGGCCGAGCAGCGCCACCGTACCGATCTTCATGAAGGTGCTCAGGTAATCGCGCGGCGCGAGCAGCAGCCAGACCGGCAGGACCGCCGCCACCACGCCGTAGCCCATGAGCCACCACGACAGCGCCGGCCGCGACAGCGTGAGCCACGATTCCAGCGCCGTGCCCGGCAGATACCGGCCGCCCCACACCGCGGCGAGCAGCGCCACGACACCGAAGGCGCTGATCCAACCCAGGCGCGAGCCGTGGCCGCCGCGCATCATCAGGCCCATGGCGACGGCGATGGGCACGGTGGAAGCGATGGTGAACAGGCCCCACGGGCTCTCCGCCAGCGCGTTGACCACGACGAGCGCGAGCACCGCGAGCAGGATGGTCATGATGGCGACGATGCTGACCATCGCGATGAGCCCGGCGAACGGGCCAACCTCGTCGCGCACCATCTGGCCGAGCGATTTGCCGCGCCGGCGCACCGAGCAGAACATGATGACGCTGTCGTGCACCGCGCCGCCCAGCGTCGCGCCGACTAGGATCCAGAGCATGCCCGGCAGGAAACCGAATTGCGCCGCCAGCACCGGCCCGACCAGCGGCCCCGGCCCGGCGATGGCCGCGAAATGGTGCCCGAAGACAACCCACTTGTTGGTTGGCACAAAATCCTTCCCGTCCCCGTGCACCGCCGCCGGCGGGGCGCGCAGCTCATCGAGCGTCAGCACCTTCGCCATGAGCCAGGCCGAGTGGAAGCGATAAGCCACCGCGAACACGCAGACCGCCGCGATCACCATCCACAGCGCGCTGACCGGCTCGCCGCGCGCCAGCGCCAGCACGGCGATGGCCGCCACGCCGAGCACGACGACCAGCGTCCAGGTTCCAACCCGCAACCAGGAGGGGAATTTCATGGGGTGACGGTCAGAGGGATAAGGCCGGCGGCCGGGGCGTCCAAGGCGAAACTACCGCGGCTTCAGGCCGGGCCGCGCCGCGGCGATCTTCTTCTTCAGCCACTTTTCGTAGAGGGCGGCGTTGAGGGGCAGGTCGACCGTCTTCTCCGTCCACGCGGACAGCAGCATCGCGTTGGCCAGCTCGAGCGAGTGGATGCCCTCGACCGCCGGGGCAATGAGCGGCACGCCATCGAGGATCGCCGCGGTGAAATTCGTCAGGATCTCGCTGTGCTGGCCGCCGTGGCCGAGGCCGATGAGTTTTTCCTCGGTCGTGCCCGGCGCCAGAAACAGTTCGCGCGAGGTGCGGCTGAAGACGGCGGCGGGGGTCGCGTTGCGCACCAGCTGCAGCACGTCGTGCTCATAGACGATCCGGCCGCCGTCGGCCGCGATCTCCAGGCGGTTGGTGCCCGGCGCCTCGCCGGTCGAGGCGGTGAAGGTGGCGTGTGCCCCGTCGGCGTATTCGAGATGAGCGCTGACGTCGTCCTCGACCTCGATGTCGTGGTAGCGGCCGAAATTGCAATGGGCGCGCACCCGCACCGGCATGCCGGCCAGCCATTGCAGCAGGTCCAGGTTGTGCACGCACTGGTTGAGCAGCAAACCGCCGCCCTCGCCCGCCCAGGTCGCGCGCCAGTTGCTCGACTGGTAGTAGGCCTCGGGGCGGAACCAGTTGGTGATCGTCCAGTTGATGCGTTGCACCGCGCCGAAGCTGCCGCCGCGGATCAAATCGCGGATTTTCCGAAAATACGGGTCGGTGCGCTGGTTGAAGACCGCGCCGAACACCTGCTTCGGCCGGCGCTTCGCCGCGGCGACCACCGTGAGCGCCTCGGCCTTGTGCACCGCGAAGGGTTTTTCCAACAGCACGTGCAGGCCGGCCTTGAGCGCGGCGAGCGCGAGAGGGGCGTGCGTCGGGTGCGGCGTCGCGATCAACACGGCGTCGACCAGCCCTGATTTTATCAGCGCGGCGGGCTCCGAGAAAACCTTCACGCCGGACAAGCTGGGCTGGCGCGCCGCGGAACTCTCGGCCACGGCGGTCAGCGCGAGCCGCGGGATCTTGCCGTTGACCACCTGCGCCGCATGGCCGGCCCCCATGTTGCCGTATCCGATGAGACCGAGGCGAACCCGTTGCATGGTGGTCAGGGGGTGATCCGGCGCGCCGCCGCCTGCGCCTTCAGGCAGAGCTCGGCGGCCTTGAACGCGTGGGCCTGGGACATGGCGGTCTCGGTGCGGTTCAGGCAGTCGAGGACGAACTCCCCGAAGAACCGGAAGCCAACCTTCCCGGCGACGTTGATGTGTTGCTCGCCCTTGTCGTCCACGAGGTAGAGGTTGTCGCCGGCCTTGTCGCGGGCGACGTCCACGTATTTGCGGAGCTCGATATAGCCCTTCGTGCCGAGGATGATGAGCCGGCCGTCGCCCCAGGTGCTGAGGCCTGGCGGCGTGAACCAGTCGACGCGGAAATAGTGGCTCGCGCCGCTGTTGCCGAGCAGCGAGGCCTCGCCGAAGTCCTCAAACTCGGGCGTGTCCGCGTTGGCGAAGTTGCCGATGGCGGCGTTGCTCACCGTCGCGTCGGTCGAACCGGTGAAATAGAGGAACTGCTCGATCTGGTGGCTGCCGATGTCGCAGAGGATGCCGCCGAACTGGGCGCGGTTATAGAACCACGCGGGGCGGTTGGCCTTGGGGCCGATGCGGTGCGGCCCGAGGCCGAGCACCTGGATGACCTTGCCGATGGCGCCGCCGTGGACGAGGTCGCCGGCGTGCATGGCGCACTCCACGTGCAACCGCTCGCTGTAGTAGACCATGTATTTGCGGCCGGTGGCCGCGGCGACGCCGCGGGCGTTGGCCAGCTGGTCGAGCGTGGTGAACGGCGTCTTGTCCGTGAAGTAGTCCTTGCCGGCCTGCATGGTGCGGCAACCGATGGCGCCGCGCTCGTTCGGGATCGCAGCCGCAGCCACCAGTTGCACCGCCGGGTCGGCGAGGATCTCGTCGTAGGACCGCGCGACCTGCGTGCCGGGATATTTCTCGAGGAAGGCCGCGACCTTCTTCGGGTCGGCGTCGTAGACCCATTTGAGGACCGCGCCGGCCTCGATGAGGCCGTTGCACTGGCCATAGATGTGGCCGTGTTCGAGGTAGGCTGCGGCGAAAACGAATTCCCCCGGTTTCACCACCGGGCGGGGCTTGCCTTGGGGGGCATAGTTCATCCCATCGGACTTCTGGGGCATCCGGCTAAAAAGGCCGCGCCAGGGCACGAACGCAACCCTTTGCGCGATTTTGGGCCTTTCGCCCCTCGGAAATCCACCTGTCCCAATCTTTTGCAGTCGTGCTATTGTATGGTATTACCCGCCGGTTTCGCCTCTCGCACGGTTACCCTGTGTCCCGGTGCCCCTGCGGCCAACCCCTGCCACCCGATGACCCCTACTCCCCGCCGTTTTCCCCTCCCGCTGGCCGCCCTGCTCGTCACGGCCGCCCTGCTCGCCGGCTTGCCCGCCGCTTTTGCCCAAGCCAAGAAACAACGCGACGCCTCAGGCCGCGTGGACCTCGCCAGCGAGATGCCGGCCGATGCCCATCACCTCAATATCGGTGACGTCGCCCCCGATTTCTCCCTCAAGGGCGTGGACGGCAAAACATACTCGCTGGCTGATTTCAAGGCCGCCCCCGTGCTGATGGTCGTGTTCCTGTCGAACCACTGCCCCTACTCACACGCCGCCGAGACCCGCCTGCTGCCGCTCGCGCGCGAATTTCAGGACAAAGGCCTCGCCGTCGTCTCCATCAACCCCAACAGCCCCGAGGGCGTCGCCATCACCGAGCTCGGCTACAGCAAATACAACGACAGCTACGCGGAGATGATCCTCTACGCGAAGGAGCAGGGCTTTCCGTTCCCCTACCTTTACGACGGCGACACGCAGCAGACGGCGAAAAACTACGGGTGCCTCGCCACGCCGCATGTCTTCCTGTTCGACCAGGCGCGCAAGCTGCGCTACGTCGGCCGCGTCGATGATTCACGTTTCGCCGACCCGGCCACCGTCACTTCCTTCGACGCGCGCAATGCCGTCGTCGCGCTGCTGGCGGGCAAGCCCGTGCCGGTCGAAAAGACCCTCGTGGTCGGCTGTTCCACCAAGTGGAACTCGAACAAGGCGGAGATTGCCCAAGCCGATGAGAAATGGAAGAGCGAGCCGGTGAACCTCGCGACCATTGATGCCGCCGGCGTCGCCGCCCTGGCGAAAAACGACTCCAACCGCCTCCGCCTGATCAATGTCTGGGCCACCTGGTGCACCCCGTGCGTTGAGGAGTTTCCCCAACTCGTGGCGCTCGCGCGCCAGATGGGCAACCGCGACTTCGAGCTGGTCACGCTCAGCATGGACGACCCGAAGCAACTGGCGGGGGCGAAGAAATTCCTCGAGCAGCAGCACGCTGCCCCGCCGGGACGCATCAAGCACCTTTCTTTGCCTGACGACGGTCAGGACAAACACCGGGTTGGCAGCAGCCAACAACGGCGAGGTCTTAGCTTTCAGGTCTCAGGTTTCTAATCTAGCCCCGTCTGCCGCCTGCAGGTGGATCATCTCCGGCGCGCGACCGTGCTGCGCGGCGTAGCGTTGGGCGATCTCCGCCGCGTCGGCCTCGGTGAAATTGTCCTTCGTCAGCGCCATCACCGCCCCGCCGAAGCCGCCGCCGGTCAGGCGCGCGCCAAGCACCGCCGGGTGTTTCTCCAGCAAATCCACGAGCAAATCGAGCGCGGGCGTGCTATTCTCAAAATAATGCTGTGAACTCCGGTGCGACGCCGTCAGCAACCGGCCGACCGTCGCCAGGTCGCCGGCTTGCAGCGCCTCCACCGTGTCGTGCACGCGGGCATTTTCCTCGACGATGTGCTGAGCCCGCTTTGCCAAGTTCGCAGGTAGGGCGGGACCGCTGGGCCCGCCGCTCTTCCCCGCCAACTGCGCAGGCGTCAGGTCCGCGAGCAGCTTCACGCCGAGCGCCTGCGCGGCGTCGAGACACTCCTTGTGCCGTGTAGCATAAAGCCCGTCGATCAGCGCGTGTTTCTCACGGGTATTGAAAATCCAGAGATGCGCGTTGGTCGGGAACGGCACGCGGGAAAACACCGGCACGCGGCAATCGATGTGCACGAGGTGCCCGACCTGGCCGAAGGCGCTCGTGCCCTGGTCAAGGATACCGCAGGGCACGCCGACGTATTTGTTCTCCGCATGGCGCCCGAGTGCGGCGAGTTGGTCCGGCGGCAGGTCCTTTTTCCCTGCGATCGCGAGCAGGGCCAGCGCCGTGGCCAGCTCGAGCGCCGCGCTGCTGCTCAACCCGGCACCGGCGGGCAGATTGGAATCAACCATCAGGTCGAAGCCGGCCGGTTGCGGCAGCGAGAAATCCTTCAGGCTGCGCCAGACCCCAAGAGGATAGTTGGCCCACGAATCGGAGCCGGTGATCTTCGCTCCCGGGTCGGCCGGCAACTCGAGCACGGATGAGCCGCCCGCACTGAAGAGCCGTAGCCGACCTGATGCATTGTTGGCGGCGGCCACCCACACATAGCGGTCGATCGCCGCACCGAGCACGGCACCGCCGTTGTAGTCGGTGTGGTTGCCGATGAACTCCACCCGGCCCGGCGCCCGCGCGATGACGGCCGGGGCGCCGCCATAGGTCTGGCGGAACAGCGCGGTCAGGCT
>JANYAM010000098.1 GCA_025361365.1 Opitutus sp.
GTGCCGGGCAAGCTCGGCTCCTCCGTCTTCGACTGGGCGAAGCTCGAGGTGAAGCTGACCAAGACCGGCGAGCGCCGCGACGTCGTCAACTCGCCGACCAACACGCTGGCCAGCTTCGAGTGCCACGTCACCACGCTGAAACCCGGTGAGGCGCCGCACGCCGCGCACCACCATCCCGACGAGGAGATTGTCCTCGTGAAGGAAGGCGCGCTGGAAATCAACCTGCCGGCCGGCCGCACGACCGCGGGCCCGGGCTCGATCATCCTGGCCGGCTCGAACGATGAGCACGGCTGGCGCAACGCCGGCGCTACGACCGCGACTTATTATGTGATGCGCATCATCACCGACGCCACGCCGAAGGCCAACTGAGGCCGTTCACTGTTCGCTGCTCTCGGAGGCGACGAGCAGGGAAAGGGCGGAGAGGATGAAGACCGTGGCGATCATGGTGCCCGAAAGCTACGCATGACCTGACGCGGCGGATGCCGCCGTCTTTCGGTTCGCCGTTGGCGCAACCTGGCCGGGATTTATTTGGTCGGCCGCTTCAGGGTGGTATGAAAGCCCATCTCCTTGTCGGACACGGTCGGGCAGGGTGGAGGATCGAGCAAAAGCATGATGCGCTGCATGAATTCGCTGATAGCGACCTCGTGGGAATCGAGACGCGAAGTCAGCTCCTTCTCCAGTGCGGCCAGTTTCTTTGCCAGCTCGCGAGTGTCGGTGAGCAGGCTGCGCATCTTCACAAAGGCGCGGACGACGAAGACGGACATCTGCACGGCCTGCGGAGAATTCAGAATGTTGGCAGCCATGATGGCGCCGTGTTCGGTGAAGGCGAAGGGTGCGAACTTCATATTCTTCCCGCGCTTCAAGGTCACAATTTGTGACCTTGAACGCCTAAGCCCTTCGGCCTCAACGCTTGTAAGCTCCAGCAGGAAGTCCGGCGGGAATTTCTCACGGTTGCGGCGGACGGCCTGGTTCAAGGCTTTCGTCGGGACGCCGTAAAGCTTGGCGAGATCGGCATCGAGGATCACGCGTTCGCCGCGGATGACATGAATGACGCTCTCGACGGAGGCGAGCGGAGCCGGCGAAGCTTTGGATTTGGATAGACGGGCGCACATAAATTGTCGGCCCGTGGATCGAAGGATGCAGAAATCAGGCAGAGCGTCGAGTTGGGGTTTGTTTGGACATCAATATCCGTGACCTGACCCGTTCGGATTCTTCGACCGGGCTTTGAGGTCACAAATTGTGATCTCAAAGCCCGGCCGCTGTTTGAGGTGCCAGTTTGGCGCCTCAATGACTGTGCGGTTGATGCGGTCACAACTTGTGACCGCATCAAGGCTTCCTGTTCGCTGGGAGTTAGCTCCAGCAGAAAGTCCGGCGGAAACTTCTCGCGGTTGCGGCGGACCGCCTGGTTGAGGACGCAGGTTTCGACGCCATAGAATCTGGCAAGGTCGGCGTCGAGGATCACGCGCTCGCCGCGGATGATGTGGATGACGCTTTCGACGGACGCGGTCGGAACGGACGGGGCTTTGGTCTTGGGCATGTGGGCACGCGGTGGAAGGGGCGGCCCGTTGATTGCAGCATGCAGAAATGATCCGGAGCGTCGAGCCGCGGTCAGGCGCGCGCGGCCCGCAGCGCGGCGGCGGTCCAGAGGGCCGCGGCGAGATCGACGGTGCCGAGCAGCGCCAGCGGCTTGGGCGCGAGGTGCAGCAGCACCAAGACGCCGAAGACCACGAACACGCCGGCGCGGACCCAGACGGTCCAGCCGAAGAAAACCGTCAGACCGGCCCGGGCCGCCGCGCCATAATAGGCGGCGAGGCAGAAGGTGAGGACGCCCAGCACCCGCAGCCACGACTCGTCCGCCGGCGGAAACCCGAGCGGCGCGAGGAAGGCGTTGGGCGCAACGATCAGCCCGAGCCCGACGACGACCAGGTAGAGGGCGAAGACAAAGACGGATTTGGCGGCGGGGCTCATGCGGCGGAAAATGACGAGAATACTGTCACGTGCAATCCCAGTGGTCGACTGCCGTGAAAGAATAGGAAAACGTCACGCGCCGAGGACGCAAAGCAATGCTTCCAGCTCCTGTGTAGAAGCTGATCATGCAGGAATGTTAAGGCTCCCCGCTTTGCAGGAATTACAGGTTTCCATTCCGAGCTCGCTTGGCTAAGCCGGCCGTAATGCCCCAGAGCCGGTCCACGCGATGAAGGGTATCTTCAAACAAGAGGACTAGGGTCCATTGTTCAGGGTAACTTTTGAACTGATCGGCATGAGCGACTTTGTTCGTGTCATCGTAGAATCTACGCGGGTAACGGGCATGAGCCCAGGCCGCATCTTCTTCGGTGAGCGGATAGTAGAAAGTTCGCGTAACTCCGGAGATAATTTTCAGAAACTTTGCCACGTTGGCTTCTTCACGATATAGTGGCTCTTGTTCGAGAGCGGTAATGATTCGTAGTAAATCGTGCCCCAGAAGTTTGAGTGATTTCTGATACATTTTCCGAGTATCGCTAGGGACATAATCGCTTGCTTCGACGTTTCTACATTCCGCATGTGTGGCGAGCCACATGCCTTTGAGAAAAACCTCGGTGCCGGCTTGGAAAACGGGGTAGGGCAAGAAGGTCTGGAGTTGAGGGCCTTCTTTGTTGTCGAAGAGCTGTATGGGGGTGGTCCCGTGCGCGCTTTTAATAAGATCCAACCCCAACCGCATCCACCGCATGGGGGCTAGTTCGATCTCAGGTTTGAGCCCCTCTTTTAGTCTAGGGGTATAATCCGCAGGCACAGCGGCGAATTGGTCACACCAAGTGGCGTATTGGCGTGCCTGTTCTCGCTCGCGATCTTTTTTCATATGATCGCGTAGAGCATCAAGGTCATCACTCACGTAACGAAAGCCGCGACGAACTCGTGCACCGGCATCGCCTCGAGTTTCGTGCGGTCGGTAAAGAGGGCCATGAGGGACGCGGCCTTGTCCTTGCCGTAGTGGGCGGCGAAAGCGTCGCGCGCTTTCAGCTGGAGGACGGGGATGCCCTCAGCGCGGCGGCGACGGTGGCCGATGGGGTAGTGGACTTCAATGCGTTCGGTCTTGGAACCGTCCTTGAAGAAGACCTGCACGGCGTTGGCGATGGAGCGCTTCTCGGGATCAAGGTAATCCTTCGAGTAGGACTTGTCCTCGGTGACCTTCATCTTGGCACGGAGGGCGTCGATGCGCGGGTCGGCAGCAACCTTGTCCTCATAGTGATCAGCGGTGAGCGCGCCGAAGATCATCCCGATCGCCGTCATGTATTGGAGGCAGTGGTCGCGGTCGGCGGGGTTGTTCAACGGGCCGGACTTGTCGATGATGCGGATGGCCGATTCGTGCGTCGTCAGCTCGACGCGCTCGATCGCATCGAGGCGGTCCTTGACGAGCGGATGAAGTTTCAGCGCGCACTCGACGGCCGTCTGGGCGTGGAACTCGGCGGGGAAGGAAATCTTGAAGAGGATCTGCTCCATCACGTAGCTGCCGAGCGGGCGCGCGAGCTTGAGGGGGTTGCCCTTGAAGGAGACATCCTGGAAGCCCCAGGTCTTGGCCGTAAGCACGGAGGGGTAGCCCATCTCGCCCGTCATCGCGATCAGCGCGAGGCGGACGGCGCGGCTGGTGGCGTCGCCCGCGGCCCAGGACTTGCGCGAGCCGGTGTTGGGCGCATGGCGGTAGGTGCGCAGCGCGGAACCGTCGAGCCACGCGTGGGAGATGGCGTTGATGACCTGGTCGCGCGTGCCACCGAGCATCACGGCGGTGACGGCGGTCGAGGCGATGCGGACGACCAACACGTGGTCGAGGCCGACGCGGTTAAAGGAATTCTCGAGCGCGAGGACGCCTTGGATCTCGTGGGCCTTGATCATCGCGACGAGGACGTCGCGCATGGTCAGCTGGGAGCGCGGAGCAGGGAGCGGGGAGCCGAAGGCGGAAAGCGGCGTGCCGGCGGCCTGGTTGCGCGAGAGCCAGTCGGCGGTGGCGAGGATGGCGCCGAGGTTGTCGGAGGGGTGGCCCCACTCGGCGGCGAGCCAGGTGTCGTTGAAGTCGAGCCAGCGGACGATGGCGCCGATGTTGAAGGCGCCCTGCACGGGATCGAGCTCGTGGCTGGTGCCGGGGACGCGGGCGCCGTTTTTAATCGAGGTGCCGGGCACGACCGGGCCGAGCAGCTTGGTGCAGGCCGGGTAGGCGAGGGCCATGATGCCGCAGGCGAGCGTGTCGGCCAGGCACCAGCGGGAGGTGTCGTAGGCCTCGTCGCTCGTGAGCTTCGCGCCCAGCGCGTAGTCGGCGAGTTGGACGATCAGCGCGTCGGGATCAGGGCGGACGTTGGAGATGTGCGATGACATGGAAAAATTTTAACGCAAAGGCGCCAAGACGCGAAGGGAGGCGGTCGGCTTGGCGCCTTTGCGACCTTGCGTTGATGAATGGTCAGCGTTGGCTCAGCGGCGGGAAGGGCCGGGGGTCGGGACCGGTGTAGTTGGCGCCGGGGCGGATGATCTTGCCGTCGATGCGCTGCTCGATGATGTGCGCGGCCCAGCCGGCGGTGCGGGCCATGACAAAAAGCGGCGTGAACATGGCGGTCGGCACGCCCATCTCGTGGTAGGCCACGGCGCTGAACCAGTCGAGGTTGGGGAACATCTTTTTCTCGTTCCACATGAGCGTCTCGATCCGCTCGGCGATGTGGAAGAGGTTCACGTTGCCGGTCTCGGCGCAGAGGTGGTGGGCGATCTCCTTGATGATGGCGTTGCGCGGGTCGCTGACGGTGTAGACCGGGTGGCCGAAGCCGATGACGATCTCCTTGGCGGCGAGGCGCGCGCGGATGTCGGCCTCGGCCTGGTCAGGGGTCTTGTAGCGCTGCTGGATCTCGTAGGCGACCTCGTTGGCACCGCCGTGCTTGGGGCCGCGCAGCGCGCCGATGGCGCCCGTGATGGCCGAGTGGAAGTCCGTGGCCGTGCCGGCGATGACGCGGGCGGTGAACGTCGAGGCGTTGAACTCGTGCTCGGCGTAGAGGATCAGCGAACGGTCGAGCGCCCGGACGTGCGAGCCCGTCGGCGGGCGCTGGTGCAGCAGATGCAGGAAATGCGCGGCGATGGAATCGTCCGCCGTGTCGACCATGATGCGTTTGCCGTGGCGGGTGAAGTGATGCCAGTAGAGCAGCATCGAGGGGAAACAGGCGAGCAGCCGGTCCGCCAGGTCGCGGGCCCCGGGAGCGGAAGCCGCGCCGGCGCCGGCCGACGGGAGTTTCTCGTGCTCGAGGTTGCCCAGCATCGAGCAGCCGGTGCGCAGGACGTCCATCGGGTGGGCGCTGGCCGGGATCTGCTCGAGCACGGCGCGCAGTGGCACCGGCAGGCCGCGGAGTTTTTTCAGTTTCTCGCGGTAGGCCTGCAGCTCGGCGGCATTGGGCAGGTGCTCGTGGATGAGCAGGTAGGCGACCTCCTCGTAGGTGGCGTGCGCGGCCACGTCGGCGATGTCGTAGCCGCGGTAATGGAGGTCGTTGCCGGTGTGGCCGACGGTGCAGATGGCGGTGTTGCCCGCGATGACGCCGGAGAGCGCGACGGATTTCTTGACCTTGGGAGCGAGGGGGGCGTCGGACATGGGATTTGGACAGAATTAACAGAATGAACCGAATGGGTTTAGTCTAAAAACCTGAGTCTGATTCTGTATATTTTGTTTATTCTGTCGAAAGTTGTTCGGTTTCTAACGAGGCGGGGTGTAGCCGAGGATGTCGTAGAGGTCGGCGCGCGTCTGCATCTTGCCGACGACGTTCTGCTGCGTGCCGTCCTGGCGGAGGGCGGTGTAGACGTCGCGTGAGGCGGCGGCGGCGGCGCGCGAGGCGGAAAGGGGGTAGAGGGCCATCGCCAGGCCGGCGGTGCGGAGCTCGGCCAGTGTGAAATACGGCGTCTGGCCGAACTCGGTGAGGTTGGCGAGGACCGGCACCTTCACGGCGGCGGTAAAGGCGCGGAAATCCTCGAGCGAGCGCAGCGCCTCGGCGAAGATCATGTCGGCCCCGGCGGCGACGTAGGCCTGGGCGCGGGCGATGGCGGCGGGCACGCCCTCGTTGGCCGCGGCATCGGTGCGCGCCATGACGACGAAGTCGCGGTCGGGCTTGCCGGCGACGGCGGCTTGCACGCGGGCGACCATCTCGGCGGTCGGGACGAGGTGCTTGCCGGGCAGGTGGCCGCAGACCTTGGCCGGGACCTGGTCCTCGATATGCACGGCAGCGACGCCGGCGGCGGCCATCTCGCGGACCGCGCGGGCGGGATCGTCCCAGCCGGTGTCGATGTCAACCAGCAGCGGCAGGTCGACGCGCTGCGTGATGCGGCGGGCGTCGATGAGGACGTCGGCCAGCTCGGTTTTGCCGATATCGGGCAAGCCGTAGCTGTGGTTGGCCACGCCGGCCCCGGAAAGATAGAGAGCACGAAAGTCGGCACGCTGGGCCAGTAGGGCCGCGTAGGCATTGAGGGCCCCGGCGATCTGGAGCGGTTTTTCCGCGGCGAGCGCCGCGCGGAATTTCTGGCCTGGGGTCATGGGCATCGGAAAGGGGAAAAGCGTCCGGCAAGCTAGGTCACGGCCGCCGCGATGTCGAGGCGGCGTCCGCGGCCGCCCCGTGCGGGGCGTCGGTTGTTATAATAGCGTATACGCCGGGGTGCGTCGTGTTGGCTCTTGCCCAAACCGGCGACAAGGGGTGAGATTTGCGGCTATGAAAGTAGTCATACTTTGCGGTGGCAAAGGCACCCGTCTGCGGGAGGAGACCGAATACCGGCCGAAGCCCATGGTGCCGATCGGCAACCGGCCGATCCTGTGGCACATCATGAAGACCTACGCGCACTACGGTCACCGCGAGTTCGTCCTCTGCCTCGGCTACAAGGGCGACATGATCAAGGAATTCTTCCGGAACTACCTCTGGAACACCTGTGATGTCACGCTCTCGCTCGGCCAGAAGCAGGCCGCGGATTTTCACGACCGCCATGGCGAGGAAGACTGGAAGGTCACGCTGGCGGACACCGGCGAAAACACCATGACCGCCCACCGCGTGAAGCAGATCCAGCGCTACATCCCCAAGGGCGATCCGTTCATGCTCACCTACGGCGACGGCCTCGCGACGATCGACATCAACGCGCTGGTCGCGGCGCACAAGAAGTCCGGCAAGGTCTGCACGCTCTCGGCGGTGCATCCGGCCGGGCGCTTCGGCGCGCTGCGCATCGAGGGCGACGGCCGCATCCAGACCTTCAGCGAGAAGCCCCAGTTTGAGGACGCGCACGTCAACGGCGGCTACATGGTCTGCGAGCACAAGATGTTCGACTACCTGCCGGCGGATCCCGCGGTCATGCTGGAGCGGCAGCCGATGGAAAAACTCGTGCGCGACGGCCAGCTCAACGCCTACCAACACGAGGGCTTCTGGCAGCCGATGGACACCTACCAGGAGATGCAGCACCTCGACTCCCTGTGGGCCGCGGGCAACGCGCCATGGAAGGTTTGGTGAGCATGGCCTTCGGCGATACCTACCGCGGCAAGCGGGTGCTCGTCACCGGCCACACGGGGTTCAAGGGCTCGTGGCTGTGCGAATGGCTGCTCGCGCTCGGCGCGGACGTCACGGGCCTCGCCCTCCCGCCGGCGACCACGCCGGCGCTGTTCGACGAGCTCGGGCTTTCCCGCCGGATGAAAGATCGGCGCGGCGACATCCGCGACCTGGCCACGGTGCGGGCCGCCGTGGACGCGGCGCAGCCGGACTTTGTGTTTCATCTCGCGGCGCAGCCGCTCGTGCGCCTGTCCTACGCGCAGCCCGTCGAGACCTATGCCACCAACATCATGGGCACGGTGCACCTGCTTGAGGCCGTCCGCCTCGCCGGCATCCGCTGCGCCGTGGTGGTGGTGACCACGGACAAATGCTACGAGAACACCGAGCGCGCGCATGCCTACCGCGAGGACGAACCGATGGGCGGCCACGATCCCTACAGTTCCTCCAAGGGCGCGACCGAGCTCGTGGTCTCGGCCTACCGGCGCTCGTATTTTTCCGCGGGGGATTCCCCGGTGAGGCTCGCCTCGGCGCGCGCCGGCAACGTCATCGGTGGCGGCGATTGGGCGCTCGACCGCATCGTGCCGGATTGCATCCGCAGCCTGCAGCGCGGCGAAACGGTCCCGGTGCGCAACCGCCACGCCACGCGGCCGTGGCAGCACGTGCTCGAGCCGCTGGGCGGCTACCTGTGGCTCGGGGCGCGGCTCGCGCAAGACGGGAAGCTGGCGACCGCTTTTAATTTCGGGCCGACGCCGGCCGCCACGCAGCCGGTGGCCACCCTCGTCGCGGAAGTGCTGAAGCACTGGCCGGGCAAATGGGAGGACCGCACCGATCCCAAGGCCGTCCATGAGGCGACACTGCTGAGCCTCGCCATCGACAAGGCGCAACGCGAACTTGGCTGGAAACCCGTATGGGAATTTGCGCCGACTATCGCGCACACCGTGGAATGGTATCGGGCGGTTTCCGGCAACGCCGCCGTGGCGGCCGACCTGACGTGCCGGCAGATCGCGGCCTATGAAACGGCGGCCCGCGCGCTCAACCTGACTTGGACCCAATGAACAAGACCCCGGCACAACTGAAGGCGGAGATCCTGAAGCTGACCCGCGAATTCTCGGCGCTGGCCCACGGCGCCAACCGCGCGGGCGCCGACAACACCGCGCCCTTCGTTGCCGGCCAGACGACCGTGCCTTACGCGGCGCGCGTCTTCAACGCGGACGAAGTCGAGGCGGCCGTCGGCGCGACCCTCGATTTCTGGCTCACGCTCGGGCCCGAGGGCGCGGCCTTCGAGGCGGAGTTCGCCGCGCTGCTCGGCGTGAAGCACTCGCTCCTCGTCAACTCCGGCTCGTCCGCCAACCTCGTGGCGTTCTCCACGCTGACGACGCACAAGCTCCCGCCGGCGAAGCGCATCGTGCCAGGTGACGAGGTCATCACCGTGGCCGCGGGTTTTCCGACGACGGTGGCGCCCATCATCCAGGGCGGCGCTGTGCCGGTCTTCATCGACAACGATCCCACCACCGGCAACGCCCGGGTGGAGCAGCTCGAGGCGGCGTTTTCCCCCGGCAAGACGAAGGCCGTGATGATGGCGCACACGCTCGGCAATCCCTTCGACCTCGGCGCCGTGCTGGAATTCTGCCGGCAGCACGATCTCTGGCTGATCGAGGACAACTGCGACGCGCTGGGCTGCACTTACTCGATGCCGGTGGCGCGCGCCACCGCGCTCGGCTTCAAGGAAAACTCGCCGGGTATTCCGTCGAATGGCACGCACATCACGCGCTTCACCGGCGCGTGGGGGGACATTTCCACGCAGTCGTTTTACCCGCCGCACCACTTGACGATGGGCGAGGGCGGGGCGGTCAGCATTGTCCACCGACCGCCGCTCAAGACCTACGCGGAAAGTTTCCGCGACTGGGGTCGCGACTGCTGGTGCGCGAGTGGCAAGGACGATACCTGCGGCAAGCGCTTCCAGTGGCAACTCGGCGAGCTGCCGAAGGGCTATGACCACAAATACATTTACAGCCATCTCGGCTACAATCTGAAGCCGCTCGACCCGCAGGCCGCGATCGGCCGCCAGCAGTTGAAGAAACTGCCCGCGTTCATCGAGGCGCGGAAACAAAACTGGGAAACGCTGCGCGCCGGGCTGGCGGACCTCGGCGAGTTTTTCGATTTCTCGCTCCCGACCCATGCGACCAGCTGGGCCAAGGGCGGCTTCACGTGGGATGCCACGGGCTGCCGCACCGACTGTTCGTGGTTCGGGTTTATGCTGCGGGTGAAGGCCGGCGCGCCGTTCTCGCACACGGATCTCGGCCGGCACCTCGATGCGAAGAAAATCGGCAACCGCATGCTTTTCGGCGGCAACCTGCTCCGGCAGCCGGCGTTCGTGCAGCTCAAGAAGGACCGGCCGGCGGCGCTCCGCGTCGTGGGCGACATGCCCGGCGCCGACGAGCTGATGCATCGCGCGCTGTTTCTCGGCACTTATCCGGGGCTCACGCCGGCCATGCTGGCTTACGAATTGGAAGTCATCTACGAGTTCGTCCGCTCCCGCTGATGCCCGCTGCGCTGCCACCGCTACCCGTCGAGGACCTCGCCCATGTGCTCGCCCACACCGGCAAGCTCTGGGCCGGCGCGCGCGGGGCGACGATCTTCATCACCGGCGGCACGGGATTTTTCGGGACGTGGCTGCTGGAGAGTTTCGTCCGCGCCAACGACACGCTCGGGCTGGGCATGCGTGCGACCGTGCTGACGCGCGATCCCGCCGCCTTCGCCCAAAAGGCTCCCCATCTCGCGGGGCGCGGTGACCTGGCGTTTCACCAAGGCGAGCTGCGCACCTTCGCGTTTCCTGCCGGGCGCTTCACGCACCTGATCCACGCGGCCGCCGACACCGGCGTGTGGACGAAGAACGAGTCACCGGCCGGGTTGATCGAGCGGATAACCGACGGCATGCGCCACGTGCTGGATTTCGCGGCGGAGGCGGGCGTCAGGAATTTCCTGCACGTCAGCTCCGGCGCAGTCTATGGTTCGCAACCGGCCACGCTGACCCATGTGCCCGAGGATTACCGGGGCATCGCCGACCCGTTGCCGGCCGGCGCGGCATGGGCGGAGGGCAAGCGCGTCGCCGAACAACAGTGCGTCGCGCACGCGGCGCAGCACGGTTACGCGCTTAAGATTGCCCGCTGCTTTGCGTTCGTCGGGCCGCACCTCGACGAGAACTACGCCATCGGCAATTTCATCCGAGATGCGCTGCAGGGCCGGCCCATCGTGGTGACGGGCGACGGCACGCCACACCGTTCCTACCTCTATGGGGCCGATCTCACAATCTGGCTTTGGACGCTGCTTTTTGCCGGAGCACCGGGCCGGGCCTACAATGTCGGCTCGCCGGCCAGCGTGAGCATCGCCGAGGTGGCGCGGACGGTAGCCGCGGCCGCGGGTGAACCACTCCCAGTGAAAATCGCCGAGGCGCCCGCACCGGGCCGTCCGCTCTCGCGCTATGTTCCGTCAGTCACCCGCGCCGAAGTTGAACTCGGCTTGCGCGCCTGGATCCCGCTGGACGAGGCGGTCCGCAAAACCCTCGCCTGGCAGCGCAGCGCCAAACCCGTCCTTTCCACATGAGCGCGAAAAAACTCGGCGTCGCCATCCTGGGCACCGGCAACATCGGCACCGACCTGATGATGAAGGTGCTGCGCTCGCCCGTGCTCGAGTGCCGCCTGTTCGCGGGCCGCAACCTGTCGTCGCCGGGCATGACGAAGGCCAGTCTGCTCGGTGTGCCGGTCTCGGCGAAGGGCTTTCAAAGCATCGTCGACCTGAAGGGCGAACTCTCCCTCGTGTTTGATGCCACCAGCGCCATGGACCACCAGAAGCACGCGCCGGTGCTGAAGGAGCTTGGCCTGGTCGCAATTGACCTCACCCCGGCCAAGGTCGGAAAGATGTGCGTCCCGGCGGTGAATCTCGCGGAGTGCCTGAACGAACCCAACGTCAACATGATCACCTGCGGCGGCCAGGCGTCGATCCCGCTGGCCTACGCGATCAAGTCGGCCAATCCCGGCGTCGAATACCTTGAGGCTGTCTCGAGCATCGCGTCGCGTAGCGCCGGTCCGGCGACGCGCATCAACCTCGATGAGTATCTCCAGACTACGGAGCAGGGTCTCTCGCTTTTCGGCGGCTGCGAGCGGACGAAGGCCATCCTCAACTTGAACCCCGCCCAGCCGTGCGTGCACATGCAGACGACGGTGATGGCCAAGATCGCGCAACCCGATCTCGAGCGCACCCGCGCCGCCGTCGCCGAGATGGTCGCGCGCATCAAGGCCTACATCCCCGGTTACCAGCTGGTCCTCGAGCCGATGCTGGAGAACGGCCGGCTCGTCGCCATGGTGCGCGTGGACGGGCTCGGCGACTACCTGCCGCGCTACGCCGGCAACCTTGACATCATCAACTGCGCCGCGATTGCTTTTGCCGAAGCCTACGCCCGGCAACGGACCGCCCAAACCTGATCCCCATGTCTGACGGCAAACCCACCATCACGGTCTGCGACGCGACGCTGCGCGACGGTTCGCACGCCTACAGCCACCAGATCACGCTGGAGCAGGTGAAGGCCTACGCGACGGCGGCGGAAGCCGCGGGCTTCAATTTCCTGGAGGTCGGCCACGGCAACGGTCTCGGCGCCTCCTCGCTCCAGGTGGGCGAGAGCCTCGTGCCCGAGGGCGAGATGCTGCGCGCCGCCAAGGCCTGCCTGAAGCGCACCAAGCTGAGCGTCCATGTCATTCCCGGCTTCGCGACAATCAACCGCGAGATCGCCCATGCGATGGATGCGGGCGTGGAGCTGTTTCGCGTGGGCTGCCATTGCACCGAGGCGGACATCACGCAGCGGCACATCGGCCACGTCCGCTCGGAGGGCCGCGAGGCCTGGGGCGTGCTCATGATGAGCCACATGGTTTCTGCCGACATCCTGCTGGAGGAAACCAAGAAGATGCAGTCCTACGGTGCCCAGGGCATTGTGCTCATGGATTCCGCCGGCGCCTATTTCCCGGCCGACGTCACCGCCAAGATCGGTCTGCTGGCCGCGAAGCTGGAAGTGCCGGTGGGTTTCCATGCGCATAACAACCTCGGGCTCGCCGTCGCCAACTCGATCGCCGCGCTCGAGGCGGGTGCCCGCATCGTCGACGGCACGGGCCGCGGCTTCGGCGCCGGCGCCGGCAACGCGCCGATCGAATTGATCGCCGCGGTGCTGATCAAGCAGGGCTACCCCACCGCCCTCGACCTCTACAAGGCGCTCGATGCCGGCGACCTCGCGGCGAAACTCTTCGCCGGCTCGCTGCCCGAGTCCAACGGCGTGACCATCGTCAGCGGCATGACGGGCGTCTTCTCCGGCTTCTCTAAACCCGTGCAGCGCGCGGCGAAGCAGTTCGGTGTCGATGGGCGCGACATCTTTTTCGAACTGGGCAAGCGCAAGGTCGTCGGCGGCCAGGAAGACCTGATCCTCGAGGTGGCCGACCAGCTGGCGAAGCGCAGCAAGGACGCGGGCCAGACCCCGCCGGCGCCATGAAAGAAGCCATCGCCCTCGTTCGCGCCGACGCCGAGGCCGTGCTCCAGGGTCATCTCGAGCGCCTGGCTCCGCTGCGCGGCCAGCACCTCTTCATCACCGGCGGCACCGGGTTCCTCGGCACGTGGCTGCTGGAACTCGCGAAGGTCCTGAACGAGCGACACCAGTTCGGACTGCAGGTCACCATCTTCAGCCGCAACACCCAGGCTTTCGCCGCGCGCTGGCCTCACCTCGGGCAGGAGAAGTGGGTGACGCTGCAGGACGGCGACATCCGCTATTTCACGGAGCTGCCGCGCGACGTGCGCTACGTCATCCACGCGGCCGCGCTGACCGACCGCCGCGTGTTTGCCTCGCACCCGAGTGCCGTGGCGGAGACCAACACGGTGGGCACGCTGCGGATCCTCCGCGCCGCCACGCTGCTGGAGGATTTGCAGAAGGTCGTGCTCCTGAGCTCGGGCCTCGTTTACGGCGGCCAGCCGTGGGACCTGCCGCGCATCAACGAGGATTTCGGCGGCGTCCTGAAGTGCAACGACGTCAACGCGGTCTATCCCGAATCGAAGCGCCTCGCCGAGGTGATCGCGCAGTGCGCCATCAGCGAGAGCAAGCTGCCGGTGGTGACGCTCCGGCCGTTTGCCTTCGTCGGGCCCTACCAGTCGCTGCAGCTGCCCTGGGCGGTGACGGATTTCATCCGCGACAGCTTCCGCGGCGGGCCGATCCGCCTGATGGGCGACGGCGCGACGGTGCGCAGCATCATGTATTACAGTGATTTTGCCTGCGGCGTGCTGCTGGCCCTCGCGGCCGGCCGGCCGCGCACGACCTACAACCTCGGCAGTGACGAGCCGGTCGACCTGCTCACGCTGGCGCAGAAGATCACCAAGTATTTCTCGCCGGTGCCCGAGATCAAGCTGCGCCTCGGCCAGACCGGGCACGACCGCAACCGGTTGGTGCCGGACACGACGCGGCTGGCCACGGAGCTGGGCTTCAAGATCACCGTGCCGCTGGACGCCGCGCTGCAGAAATCGATCGAGTGGCACCGGCTCACCGGCGACTGGCAGAGTGTCCCTCCGTTTTCCCATGCAACGAAAAGTCAGTGACCTGATCGCGGAGTTTTTTGAGCGGAAGGGCGTCAAGCACGCCTTCGGCATCATCGGCTCGGCCAACGCGCACATCTTTGATTCGCTTTTCTACAAGTCGAAGATCGAGCTGATTTGCCCGCACCACGAGCAGGCCTGCACCATGGCGATCCAGGCCTACTGGAAGGTCAGTGGCCAGCCGACGTTCGCGTTGGTCACCGCCGGCGCTGGATCCAGCAACGCGATCACCGGCGTGCTCTCGGCCTGGGCGGATTCGATCCCGTGCCTGGTCATCTCCGGCCAGGAGAACGCGCGTTACGTCACGCCGGACTTCGACCGTCGCATGTATGGCATCCAGGGTTACGACAGCCCGTTTGCCGTCAGCAAGATGACCAAATACGGGGCGCGCGTGATGACGCCCGAGCAAACGCTGTATGAACTGGAGAAAGCGTGGCACATCGCCACGACCGGCCGGCCGGGTCCATGCTGGGTGGATTTTCCGCAGAGCGTGCAGTCGGCGATGGTGGAGGAAAGCACGCTGGTGCACTACACGCCGGAAGCGCTGCCGGCGGCGGTCGCGCCGCTGGCCGGTGAGGCGTTGCAACGCGAGGTGACCGCGGCGCTGACGCGATTGCGCGGAGCGAAGCACCCGTTGCTCTGGCTCGGCGTCGGCATTCGCATGGCCGGGGCGCAGCAAGAGCTGAAGGCTTTTGTCGAGTCACTCGGCGTGCCGGTGCTGGTGACCTGGTCGGCGATCGACCTGCTGCCCGGCGGACATCCGCTGGTGATGGGCAGCGCGGGTGTTTACGGCCAGCGCGCGGCGAATTTCATTCTCCAAAGCTGCGACTGTCTGGTGACCATCGGGACCCGACTCGCGATTCCGCAGGTCGGCTATGATGTCAGCGAACTGGCCAGGGGGGCGAAGGACATCACGGTCGTCGACCTCGACCCGACCGAGCTGAAGAAATACCCGGAGCGGTTCAACCACCCGGTGCGCGCCGATGCGGGCGACTTCATCCGCGAGGCGCAGCGGCAGGTGGCGGTCGCACCGCTGTCGGTGCCGAAGGAATGGCTCGGCTGGTGCGGCGAGGTGCGGGCGCGTTTCCCGTGGATCGGGCCGGAGCACGCCGACAAGGACGGGTTCATCAATTCCTACAAGTTCATGGACCGGTTGATTGGCCAGATGAAGCCAGACCAGGTCGTCGTGACGGACATGGGCACGGCGCTGCTCAGCGGCCACCAGGCGTTGCGGATCACGCCGCCGCAGCGGCTGATCACGTCGCAGGGCCTCGGCGAAATGGGTTTTGGCCTACCCGGTGCCATCGGGGCGTCCTTCGCCCGCAATCGCGGCGAGGTGCTCTGCCTGAACTGCGACGGCGGCATGATGATGAACCTGCAGGAGCTGCAGACGGTCGCACACCACCAGCTGCCGATCAAACTCATCGTCTTCAACAACGACGGTTACCTGATGATCAAGCACACGCAGAAGGCGGTGCTCAAGGGGCGTTACGCCGGCACCGACGCCAAGTCGGGCGTGTCGTGTCCGGATTTCAGCAAGCTCGCGACCGCGTTCGGCATGCCGTCCTTTCGGATCCGGACGTGGGAGGATTTTGACCGCGAGATGCCAAAGGTGCAGGCCGCGGCCGGCCCGGTGATCTGCGAGGTGTTCATGGCGCCCGAGCAGTTCTTCCATCCCAAGCTCGGCATCTCGGTGCAGCCTGACGGCACGCTGATCTCACCGCCGCTCGAGGACCTGTCGCCCTTCCTGCCGCGCGAGACGCTGCGGGCGAACCTGCAGGTGCCGTTGCACCCGAAGTCGGAGAAGATTTCGCCGGGTTAAAAGGTGGTCGCCGATTTCCAGATCGGCGATAGGCGTCGGTGTGGAAACCGACGCCCACCTGGCGGCCGTTCAGAAGTTGAGGCGTTCCCGCTCCACGACGAGCGGCCGCTTGGTCACCTTGGTGTGGATGGCGCCGATGTATTCGCCCAGCACGCCGATGAAGAAGAGCTGCACCGAGCCGATGAAGAACAGGCCCACCACCACCGGCGCGGTGCCGAGGCTGAAGCTGTCCCAGTTCAGCAGCTTGTAGATGAAATAGCCCGCGCTCACCCCGAAGCAGAACAGCGCCATCAGGAAACCGACCATCGTGGCGAGGCGCAGTGGCACCTTCGTGTGGTTGGTGAAGCCGAGCATCGCGATGTCGAACAGGGTGTAGAGGTTGTTCTTCGTGAAGCCGCGCGCGCGGCGGGGCTGCACGAACGGCACGCGGGCGACCGGGTAGCCGATCTCCGAGATCTGCCCGCGCAGGTAGGGATAGGGATCCTCGCTGGCGCGCAGGTGCTCGACCAGGGCGCGGTCGTAGAGGCCGAAGCCGGTGAAGTTGAGCAGCAGGTCGACGTCCGACAGCCGCGCCACCAGCTTGTAGTAGATCTTGCGGACGAGGAAAAACAGGGGCGATTCCTTGCTCTCGTTCTTCACGGCCGCCACAGCCTTCCAGCCCTGTGCCCAGAGGGGGATGAACTGCTCGATCAGTTCCGGCGGGTCCTGCAGGTCGGAGGCGAGGAAGATCACCGCGTCGCCCGGGGCGGACAGGATGCCGTGATAAGGGGAGCGGATATGGCCGAAGTTGCGGGCGTTGAGGATGACCTTCAGGCGCGGGTCGCCGGCGGCGAGGCGACGCAGGATTTCCGGCGAGCGGTCGGTCGAGCAGTTGTCGATGATGAGGCAGTTCCACTCATACGCCGGAAACTTGGCCGCCACGGCCCAGACCCGGCGCAGGAGTTCCTCGAGGTTGTCCTCCTCGTTGTAGCAGCCGCTGACGACCGTGATTTTTTTCATGGCTTGGGGTTTTCCTTGGCTGGTCCGCCGTTCGCCTCGCCGCCATAGACCTTGAGGCCCATGGCGTCGGCCAGCTCCTGCGGGATGGCGATTTCCAGTGCTTCTTCCTCCACGTATAGCACCGGGAGGTAGTGGGCGCGTCGATAGAAAACATTGACCTCTTCCCAGCGGGCCTTGTGCAGGAACATCAGCGGGCGGACGCTCTGGATGTAATTCCAGCGCTGCTGGTTCATGGGCTGGTCGGCCAGCCCGATCCACGTGACGTAGTAGGGCGTGGGATTGGCGCGGTTTTGCGTGAAGCACAGGAACAGCGCGTCATTGCCAATCAGGGCGCTGGGGATGCCGGGCTGGTAGCGCTCGATCCGTTCCAGCACGGCCGTGATCCGGCGGAAGCTTTCGGCCTGCTCGGCCGGGACCTGGATGCCCCGCAGCACGGCCGGGTCTTTGAGCGTCACGAGGGGCCGGGCCAGGGACTGCCGGGCGGATTGGAGCTTCGCCCAGACGGAAGGGACGAAGGCGGCTGTCAGGACCAGCGTGGCCACGAGGACGGACCAGCGGGAACTCCGCCAGAAAATATACACGCCCAAGCCGAAGGCGGGGGCGAGGGCCCAGAGGATGTGCCACGAATCCGGCACGGGATAATATTGCAGCAACGCGCCGGCCGCCTGCGCCGCCAGCGCGGCGACGAGGTAATACTCGGTGGTTTTGGGCGTCGCCGTTTTCCGGAAAACCAAACCCAGGCAAAGGAGCGCCTGGCCCAACACCACGACGGGCAGCAGCGCCGTCCAACCGCCGTCCCGCAGGTCCAGCAAGCCGAGCACGCGCTCGTGCTGCCAGCCCAGCCCGCCGGCGAGGATCAAATAATAGAGCAGTTGGCGGCGCGGCGTGAGGCCCAGCCCGGCACGTTGCAGCAGGCCGGGCGCGAACAGGGCGAGCAGGAGGACCAGCAGGCCGGCGCCGGCACCGGGATGCACGAAGAAGGAAACGAACAGGCCCCAGCTGACATTCTCGCTGCCCTGCGCCCATTTGCTGGGCCAGATGAAATTCTGATACCACCACTCGGGCAGGGCGCCCGTGAGCGCCACGCTGCCCAACAGGAGGGCGTTCACCGCCACGAAGCCTCGGAGGGTGGCGACGACGATGGCGCGGCGCGTGTCCTTCGCCGGCGCCCAACCCGCCCACTGCAACGCCAGCCAGCTCGCGCCGGCACAGCCGGTCATGATGACGCCGACCGGCTGGCGGCACCAAAACGCACAGGCGCAGGCCGCGCCCAGGACCGCCCCCCAGCGAACCGCCGCGGTGTCGCGGATGATCTGGGACAACGCGTAGAGCCCGAGGCTCTGGAACACCAGGGCATAGACCGACGACCAGGGCAGCAGCATCCAGTATTGGTCGAGCCAGTTTTTCTCGTAGCCAGGGATGAACAGGGCGAGCAGGGCGCAGGCCAGCACCGTGAGCGGTCGCGGCAGGATCTGGCGCCAGGTGGCATAGAGGAAAAACAGCGCCACCGCATAGGCCGCCACCGTCATGAGCCGGAGCGCCAGCAACGTCGGTTCGAACCGGAGCAGCGCCGCCTGCAGGTAGGTGGTCAGCGCGCCGTATTGCGTGAAGGTGTCGCGGAACAGCACCTGCCCTGAAAGCACGTCGAGCGCGGGCTTGAGCATGATGCCGTCATGGTGCGCGTCCACCCCCTGGCGGGCCAGCGGCCACAGCAGGACCAGCAGGACCACCGCGAGCAATCCGGCGACGAGGGCGTCGCGCCTAGGCATGGCTTGGGGCGGGGCGGGAAAAGGGCAGGCCGGGGCGGTGCATCGGGTCGCTTATGGGGGCAGGAAAAGCAAAGGGGAAGAGGGAAAAGGAAAGCGCGCGGCGCGGCAATCAGGACGGGAGAAACCCAAGGCGTTGCAACTGCCGTTGCAGATAGAGCAACAGGCTGCGTCCGAGGATCACGGCCAGCGCCCAGCCGAGCAGCTGGCTGACCACCAAGGTGGCCGCGAGGACGCGCTCCCCGGTCGCCGCGGTCCAGAGGGAGAAAGTGACGCTGAGGTTGATCACGACCGCCATGGTTCCCTCCAGCCAGAGCACGGCCAGCAATAGGAGAGAAATGATCCGGCGCAGGCGGTCGGCCGGCGGTGCGCGCCACAGCCACGGCAAGAGCCAGAGGGCGAAGACCAGCTTGTAGACGTAGGACGAGCCGTGCACGAAGCAGCCCACCACCATCACGGCGCCGGCCACCAATTCGCGCTCCTCATTGCCGGCCGCGAGCGGCGGGGCGGCGGGCGCGGGCTTGACCGCCATGCGGCTGAAGCCCACCGCCAGCAGAAAGGCGCCGGCGACCAGGGTGGCCGGGACGGCGAGGTGAAAGTCCCGAAAGAGCACGGGGGCGCCGAAGGCATACAGCCATTCCGGCGAAGGCTGGCTCCGGGTGGCGGCGCGCAATCCTGGTTCGAGCGAAGGCCACGCGAGCAACAGCACGAGTCCGTAGAGCAGGCCCCAGCCGAGCAGCTCGCGCCGGGTGCGCGCTTCGAGAAGGAGAAGCACCGCCGCCAGCGGGAAATATTTCAGCACCGCCGCCACCGCCAGCAACACGATGCCCAGCGCGCGGAGCGACGGCCGCCCGGTCCGCAGGCAACCGAGGGCTCCGCACATCAACACAAACACGACCAGGTCGTTGTTGGCCCGGACGGCCGCCATCAACAGGGCGGGCGAGGCGAGGAACAACACCAGGCCGCCTACTTCCCGCGCGCTGGCCGGTCGTGTGAGCAGCACCGCGCTGACCAAGGTCAGGCCAATCAGCCAGGTGCCAAGCCAGCCGGTGTCGGCGAGGGTGAGGCCGAGGCGGCCGGTGACCAACCACCACTCGGTATAGACGAGCGGGCGATTGTAGGGGTCGCCGGGATTGTGAAGGTAAGGATCGTGGCCGGCTTGGGCGTATTCGCCGGCGGCCAGCAGGCTTTGCAAATCCAGGAAGGGTTTGTCGGCCTCGCCGATGCCGGTGGCCGCCCATAGCACGGGAAAACGGAAGCACGCGGCCCAGATCGCGGCCACCAGCAGCACGCCCAGGAGCGGCATCGTCCAACGGCCGCGCAGGGCGGGGCGGGGGCTGGGTGGGACGGAAGGGATCAAGCAGTGGAGTGGTGCCCGGGGACTCGAACCCAC
>JANYAM010000112.1 GCA_025361365.1 Opitutus sp.
CTCGTCGTGCTCGAGGCCGCACTGGCGGTGGCGCTGCTGACGGGCGCCGGCCTGATGGTGCGGACCTTCATGCAGCTGCAGAACGTGAACCCGGGCTTTGACCCGGTGCACCGCTACATCATCTACCCGCAGATCTCGCGCGAGGAGAACATCTCTTTTCCCGTGCGGATGGAACGCTACAAGCAGATCGCGCAGCGGCTCGGCAGTGTGCCCGGGGTGGGCAGCGCCAGCCTGATCTCGAACGTGGTGCCGAATTATTACGGCCCGCAGAAGCTCAAGATCGCCGGCCGGTCGGATAACATCGAGGTCGAGGCGCAAGGCACGCCGGGCGCCGCGGATTTCCTGGAGGTGATGGGCGTGCCGCTCAAGGCCGGCCGCTCGCTGGCCACCCTGCGCCAGGGCGACGCGCCGGGCGTGGTGATCAACGAGACCATGGCGCGCACTTATTTCGCCGGCCGCAACCCGGTGGGCGAACAACTCCAGATGGACGAGAAAACCCTGTGGGAGATCATCGGTGTGGTTGGTGATGTGCGTTCGTTCCGGTTGGAAGCGAAGCCGCGTTTCTATTTTCCGTTCTGGCAACGGGGCGGCTACCTTTCGGGCGTGATGTTGCGCACGGCGGGCAACCCCGGGGAAAAGTTCATCAATGAGATCCGTCGCGCGGTCTACGAAGTGGATCCCAAGTTTGCGGTGATGGGGGTTACCGGCCTCGATCGGCAGCTGAAGCAGGAGGTCGCGACCGAGCAATTCCTGCTGGCCGTGCTGGAGGTTATGTCGGCGCTGGCGCTGCTGCTCGCGATCATGGGCCTGTTCACCATGATGGCCTACACGGTGGCGCAGCGCCGCGCTGAATTTGGCATCCGTTTCGCGCTCGGGGCGACCCCGGGCGACATCCACCGCATGGTGCTGGGCCGCGGGTTGGCGCTGGCCGGGACGGGAGTCGCGCTCGGCCTCGGGTTGGCGTGGGGCCTGTCGCGTTTCATGGAATCGTTGCTCTACCAGACCAAGGCGGGTGATCCGGTCACTTACGCCGTCGTGGGCGGCGTGATGTTGCTCGTGGCGATCCCCGCCTGCTGGGTGCCGGCGCACCGCGCGACCAAGGTCGACCTCACCGTCCTGCTACGGCCGCAGTAGGCGGCCTCAAAAATCCGCCGTGCCCGGGGTGCGGGCGAAGGGGATGACGTCGCGGATGTTGCCGACGCCGGTGACGAACATGAGCATGCGCTCGAAGCCGAGGCCGAAGCCCGCGTGCGGCACGCTACCGTAGCGGCGCAGGTCGAGATACCACCAGTAGGCCTTCTCGTCCAAGTGGTGCAGCGCCATGCCGGCGCGGAGCTTGTCGAGCCGCTCCTCGCGCTGGCTGCCGCCGATGATCTCGCCGATGCCGGGCACCAGCAGGTCCATCGCGGCGACAGTCTCGCGGCCCTCCGCCGTGCCGTCGTTCTGCCGCATGTAGAACGCCTTGATCGCACGGGGGTAGTTGTAGACGGTCGTCGGGCACTTGAAATGTTCCTCGGTCAGGAAGCGCTCGTGCTCGGCCTGCAGGTTGGCGCCCCACGCGACGGGGTGCTCCCAAGTCTTGCCGGACTTCGCGAGAATCTCGACCGCCTCGGTGTAGCTGCAGCGGACGAAGGGCTTCTCGAGCACGAAGTCGAGGCGGGTCATCAGGTCCTTGTCGACGAACTTGGCGAAGAACTCGAGGTCGGCGGCGCAGTGTTCCTTGGCGTCGCGAATGAGATGCTTCACAAACGCCTCGGCGAGGTCCATGTTGCCCTGCAGGTCGCAGAACGCGACCTCGGGCTCGATCATCCAGAATTCGGCGGCGTGGCGCGAGGTGTTGGAATTCTCAGCGCGGAAGGTCGGGCCGAAGGTATAGATGTTGCTCAGCGCATGGGCGAAGATCTCGCCCTCGAGCTGGCCGGACACGGTGAGGAAGGTTTTCTTGCCGAAGAAATCCTTGGCGTTGTCCACGTGCTTATCCTCGCCGCGCGGCGGGTTCTCGAGATCGAGCGTCGTCACGCGGAACATGTCGCCCGCACCCTCGGCGTCGCTGGCGGTGATGATCGGCGTGTGGACGTAATGAAAGCCGCGTTCCTGGAAAAACTGGTGCACGGCGTAGGCCAGCCGGCTGCGCACGCGGAAGACGGCACCGAAGAGGTTCGAGCGCGGGCGGAGGTGCGCGATCTCGCGCAGGAACTCCAGCGTGTGGCCCTTCTTCTGGAGCGGGTAGGTGGCATCGGCTTCGCCGAGGACCTTGAAGGCGGTGGCGACAACCTCCCATTTCTGGCCCTGGCCCTTCGACTCGACGAGCTTGCCGTGCACCTCGACCGACGCGCCGGTGTTGGCGCGCGCGACCTCCGCGTAGTCAGGCAGGGTGGCGTCGACGATGACCTGCAGGCCCTTCAGGCAGGAGCCGTCATTGAGCTCGATGAACGAGAGGGCCTTGGCGTCGCGGCGGGTGCGAACCCAGCCTTGGAGGAAGATGGCATTGGCCGGCGCGGCGGCGTTGAGGGCGTCTTTGACGAGAGTGCGGAGCATGGGGGATATTTGCCCCAACGGATTACACGGATGGGCGCCACGGCAGAAGCCTGAAATGGCCGGCGGCCGGGTTGGTATTGGGATTGCAGCCCCGGCGGGAATTCCGTCTGCTCGCTGGCGCGCCGACCGAGTTGGCGCGTGACCCGGATGAATCCTTCCGCCAGCAGCATCCGTCCGGCCGTGATCAATCACGTGATCAAGGGGCTGCTGCAGTTCAGCCTGGCCGGTTTCCTGGGCTTTCTCGCGGTCCAGTTCGGTTTTCTCGATGAGAGGATGCAGGAGCAGGGGGTCCAATATGGTTTCGCCGCGGGCTTTGGCGCGGTGGCCCTCGGCTTTGCGCTGGCGGGTTGCCGCAACGTTCACGCGCTGATCCGGCCGCCATTCCTGTTGCTCAGTCCGGAGGGCGTCAAGCTGCGCTGCTGGCGCGGCACGGGCTTCACGGGCTTTTTCCTGCCGTATTACCGGGCGCGCGAACATACGATTGCTTGGGCCGATTTCGGCCAGACCGAGACTTTCACCCATCGCGTGAACGGTGTCCCGATGGTGCAGGAGCTGCGCATCCGGACCAAGCAGGGGCTGGTCGCCTTCGGCTGGGATGTGTTCAGCCCGAATGTGACGCGCATCCAGCGCAGCATCCTCGATTACATCGACGAGGTTTTCCGCGGGGCGAAGCGCGCCGAGGCGAAATTGGCCGACCTGCAACGCCTCCGCTGGCAGCAGCCCCTTCTCCTCAAGTTCTCCATCATC
>JANYAM010000132.1 GCA_025361365.1 Opitutus sp.
CGACGTTCTCCACGATGGCCTCGATCACGAGGTCGCACACGTCGAAGTCCTCGAGGCTGGTGGTGACGCCGATCCCGCCCATCATGCGGTGCGCCTCGGCGGGCGTCAGCGTGCCGCGCTCCTCCTGCTGCTTGAACAACGCGCGGATGACCTTGATCCCCCGCTCGACCGCTTCCTTGTCGGTGTCGCACAGGATGACGCCAAAGCCGCGCGACGCGCACCATTGCGCGATGCCGGAGCCCATGACGCCCGCGCCGAGAATACCAATGATGCGGAACGGCTCGACCTTGGCTGCGGCCTTTTCATTCGGGAACCAGGCGTCCGTCGTCAGCTTCTTCCCCGCTTCCTTCAGCAGGAAAACGTGGATGAGGTTCTTCGCCACCTCGCCCGCGGCAACGCCGCCAAATTGCTCCGCCTCAAGCTCGAGTGCCGCGGCCAGCGACAGGCCGACGCCTTTTTCCACGGCCTCGAGCACCGCGAGCGGCGCCGGTTGGCCGCGCTGTTTGGCGAGCACCGCCTTGCGCTGACCCACAAAGAAATCCGCGGGCGCCGCGGGCACGTCCGCCCGACGCGGCAAGCCCTCGGCCGCGAGGCGCAGCGCGGCGGCCTGGGCGCGGGCCTTCAGTTCGGCCGCGGGCACCAGTTCGTCCACGAGCCCGGCCTTTTGCGCCGCCGCCGCCGGCACCAGCGCAGCCTTGAGCATGTGCGCCACCGCGGCCTCGGCCCCGATGAGCCGCGGCAGCCGCGCGCACCCGCCCCAGCCGGGGATGACACCGATACCGACTTCGGGCAAACCGATGACGGTTTCCTTGGCGTCCGTGGCGAGGCGCCAGTGGCAGGCGAGCGCGAGTTCGTAGCCGCCGCCGGCGCAGGCGCCGTGGATGGCGCAGACCACGGGCACCTTGAGCTGCGCGAGCGAGGCGAACAATTCCTGGCCCTCGCGGGAAAGTTTTTGCGCGGCCGCAGCGTCGGGCAGCGCCACCAGCCACTTGAGGTCGGCCCCGGCGATGAAGATCTTTTCCTTCGCGCTGAGGATGACGACGGCTTTCGGCGCCTTGGCCGCCAAGCCGGATACCGCGGCGCGAAAGGCCGCCTGCGTGGTGGGATTGAAAACGTTGGCCCGGCCCGTCGGGTCATCGAAAACTATCCAGCCGACGCCCTCCGCATCAACGGAGTGGGTAACCGGGGTAGGATCGCTCATGGGTCATGCTTTGAGGGGACATACAACCGGCCACCCGCCCGATGTAAAGCCTCCGCGGGAACTTCACCCAAACGGAGGATCAGGGCCGGGCCGGCTTGCGGCCGAACTTGCGCAGGTATTTCAAGGCGACCTCCAGGTCGTTGGGCAGCGGCGCGACCAGGGTCATTTTCTCGCGGGTCAGCGGATGCGTGAAGGTGAGCCCGCCGGCATGCAGCGCCAGGCGCGCGATCAGCGGCTTCTCGTCGTCGCGCCCCTTGTAACCGCGCTTCAGGTCGGAAAGTAGCAGCGGCGTCTCGTTGCCGTAGAGCGGGTCGCTGAGGATCGGCGTGCCGGCGGACGCGAGGTGGATGCGGATCTGGTGCATCCGGCCGGTGAGCGGCGTGCACTCCACCCACGCGAAACCGGGCCGGCCCGCGGGTTGCGGGAAACGCTCGAGCACCGTGAACTCCGTCTGGCTCACCTGCCCGTGTTTTTTCACGATGCACATCACGCCGGGCTTCGCCTCGTCCTCCTTGATCACGAGGTCCACCGTGAACGTGTCCGCCGCCGGCAGGCCGACGGTCAGCGCCTGGTAGCTTTTGCGGACGGTCTTGGACTGGAACTGCCCGCTGACAAAATCGAGCGCGACCTTCGTCTTCGTGCACAGCACCAGGCCGCTGGTGTCGGCATCGAGGCGGTGCACGTTGGCCACGTCGGGGCCCCACTTCGCGCGCACCAGGGCCATGAGGTTTTCCGCCGCCTGGTCGCGGCGGTCGGGCGCGACGGCCAGGCCGCTCGGCTTGTCGAACGCGATCACGGCATCGTCTTCAAAGAGGACCGGCGGCAGCGGCATGG